>JALDAE010000037.1 GCA_022729335.1 Candidatus Nanoanaerosalina halalkaliphila | reverse complement strand
ATTCTATGATTACCAATTTGAGTCACTTTTTAACACTTCAATAAATTCAAGGAAGTTTTTCTTTTTTTCCTTTGGTAGTTTAGAACTCTTCTCCAGTTTTTTTATACGCTTGTTTACTCTTTCTGCGATTTTATATGGATTGTTTTTATTCATGGAAAACATCTCCACCCATAAATTCGTTAGAAACAGATATATACTCACCGAGGCGGTTCACAAAACGAAATAAGCCCCGACCGGGATTTGAACCCGGGGCCTGCCGATATCTTGGAGTTGAAGACTCCGATTCAAGATCATCGCTCACAAGTGAGCTCAGCATATCGGATTTGGTGTTAAAAAAGCTTACAAGTCGGCCGCTATACCAGACTAAGCCATCGGGGCCTGGTCAACCAGCTCCGAAGAGCTGGATGGGTCGGGGAGGATTCGAACCTCCGATCTTCGCCTTGTAAGGGCGACGTCATAACCAACTAGACCACCGACCCTTTTCGGTTCAACAACCACTAATTCGAAAAAAAGGTTTTTATATCATACCCTTAAAGCAGAAACGGCTTTAAAACATAGACCCTGAACAAAAAAGGTTTTTGCCGGTTACACAAGGGCATAGAAATCATCCAGAAACAGACACCAAAACAGAAAGCATGTTTTAAAAAGATTCGAGATACAATCGTGAAATTGATTGATATGCAGCTGGAGATTGTTCCATCAACAGAAAAAACAGAAGTGCTGGAAAAGAGAGTGCAGGAAAGAACAGAGGAAAAGCTAGAGAAAACAGGTGTTCTAAGGTTCAAGGCCGAAGAAACCGACGTGCCGGAACTAGTAACAGAACTTTCTCATCTCCCGGGAATCAAGGAGATCATACCTCACGAGGAATGTAACGACACCCCGGAAGACATAATTGATAAGTTAGAAGAGATGTTCGAGAACAAGAAAAATTTCATAGTCAAAGGTAGGGACATATCCGGTGAACTCGAGAAAAGCAGTATATTCGACGAGGAATCCGAGGACCTGGAACTGGTTGTCGAAGATTCGGAAGACGGTAAAGTGAAAATTCATTCCGAGAGCTACAGAGGTAGTGGAGGGGAGCCGGTGGATTTTGAAGACATTGTTGTTCTAAAGTTTGAGGACAGGATGGATGCTCTGGCAGGTGTTCTCCTGACTCTAGAGGGTAGAAATGTCATACCGGTTTATACAGGTAAGAACCCTGACGAGGTTGATGAAGGAATAAAAACCCTGAGAGAGTACAACCCAAGGGTAAAGCTGGTTGTTCTAGAAGAATATGAAATAGACGAGGCACTGGAGAACACGGCCGATCTTTACGGGGCGGAAGACATAGCGGAAGGAAGCCTCGAGGACAAAGAAAACGGGAGGATAAACCCTGTAAAGGCTGAAACAGAGGAAGAAGCACTTGAAATTTACGGAAAGTACATGAGCTATAGAACACTGTAGGGAAACACTTGTGTTTTAAAGGACAAAAATATTTTATTGGAGGAATCAAAACATTTTTCTATGGAAGACATAGACTTTGACAGGGTTGAGTACGCATCAAACAGGAAACTTCCCAACGATGATGGTGAGATGACGGGCCGGATCAAGATTTTCTCTTACGACAATGTGAACTTCAAGTACACCATGAAGTGTCCTTACTGTGGAGAGGAACAGGAAGGATCAAAGGAGATGCCCAACAGGCCGTACTACATAAAGTGCAAGGAATGCGAAACTTCTTCCCTGATAAGAAAGCTCAAGGGTTCAGGAAGCAAGGTCAAGAGACCTGACCAGGACGACGATGACGATACCGACAAGGTTGACAAGATCTAGTCATCAAGGAGATTGTCGAAGTCGAACGACCTGTCGCAGATAGATTCAAGTTTCTCCACTACGTTTTCCTCCAGCTGTGGCTCCATGGCAAGAATCAAAAACTTGGAGCCCTCTTTCTTTACCTTGTTGGCCATGCTGTTAACAAAGTTGCCTATGGATTTGAGATCTCCATATAGAAGGTAAGAAGTGAAGGAATCAAGGAGAACGAAATCCACATTCCCTCTATCCAAAAACTTCGAAAATGCAAGGTTTATATCGTTGAAGGCTGTGGGCGAATCAATCATCTCAACATTATCCAAATCCTTGTCAAGGTTTCTCATCTTGGAAACAACGTCTATAAAGTACAGATTGTCCATCTCTATGTCTCTGTACTCCAGGTCCGCCTCGAGAGTTTTGAAATCCCTGTCTGTCGAGAAAAAAATACCCTCCAGACCGTTATCAACAAGTTTCTTTGTCATGCCATCAGCCACTTCACGAAAATCCCTATAATCAACAAGTACAAGAAAAACATCTCCGTCAAGCTCTGAGACGGAAAAATCTTCAAGATCCATGTTAAATTAAAAGGTTCGAAAATATAAAAACTTTGTGAAGGACTGGTATACATGGAACTTGTCGATGTCCTTAAAAACTCCTATAATCTCTTGAGGGACAGACCCAAGATTTTCCTGCCTAAGATAGCGGAAAACCTTGTTTTCAGTGTTCTATGGCTTTATCTGGCGAACCTTCTGGTGGATCCTCTGAACACTACTCTGGCAGAGGTCATTCCTCTTGTTCTTGTATGGGGTGCAATGACTCCCGTACACGTCTGGGTTTTCAACTCGTACATAATGATGGTCAAACTCATGGATGATGGGGAGTTCCGGTTAGGCAAGGCATTTAGACAGGGTTTTTCAAGAATCCCGGGTACACTGGGATCAATGGCGATAACTATAGGTATAGCTATTGCTGCTGCCGTTCCAGGTCTCATCGTGTTATACCAGGGTTTTACACAGGATTCAATGACTCTGATGTACATGGGAATAGGTTGGATAGTTGCCACAGCATTCACAGCTTTCATATTGTCTTACCTTGCTCCGACTTCGGTGATTCTGGGATCCAACAGTTTCAAGGAAAACCTAAAAGATGGTTTCAAAGCTTCAAATCAGCTGAAGGGAATAATAGCTGTTTTAACAGTGATAACTTTTGGACTGCTGTTTCTGACTATACTTCTCGAGGGAGTTCTGAGCCATATCGGCCTGGCTGGTTACTTTATCTTCAGAGTATGCCACGCCATAATCAATGTTTATGTGTTGATTATAAACCCCTCCTTGCTTATATCAGCTCAAAAAGCTGATATAGAGGGTGTTAACGTATCCATGGAGGATCTGTAATGTCCGATAAAAAGTTCAAGAGAGAAAAAAAGCTGTCGGACGACAAGCTTGCAAGGATGAATCCCAAGGAGAGAAGGAAGTTTCTCGAGGCAAGAGTCTACAAAAAGCACAAGGAGTTATCCCCATCAAAAAACAAGGTGAAAAGCTCTTTTTTCGGTGCAACACCTCCAACAATATTCGTGGGCAGATACGGTTATCCGAATGTTAATGCCGGTATACTTTCTCCGGTCGAGAAGAGAAGCGACGCAGAGAAATTCGACGCACCTTCCAGGTGGTATGGTGAAGGAAAAAACATAGAGGACGTCCTTGGATTCAGATCGAACCTTGTAAACTCTAGAGAAAAAGTCAGTGTCAAGAAAACCGGCAAGTTCAATGATTATGCAAAAGAGATAGCGATGGCAAAGAAACCAGTGGATCTGGAAGTGGACCTCAAAAAGAAACCGAAGTTCCAGTTGAACTTTTCGAAGGGAACTACTCCGTTCGGACCCTCGGAAAACATTGAACAAATAGAAATTGCTGAAAACCCGTCAACAGCTAGAGCCGTTGAGAAAACAGTTGAGGATGACGAATGGAAAGCGGAAGATGCCGCCAACTACCTTTATAACAAGGATATAGATACATACGGTATTCAAAGGATACTTTCTGCAGGGCTGCTCGGTAAAAAAGAAAACAGGAGGATGGTTCCCACCAGGTGGTCCATAACTGCAGTAGACGACATGGTTTCAAAAAAGGTCAGGGACGATGTAAAAGACCTTCAGGAGATAGGTGAGACCCGGTACTTCTACAACAGTTACAATGGAAATCATTTCCACATAATTCTGACACCCGGTAAATGGGAGTACGAGCTTGTGGAGATAAAAGGAAGTGGTTCAGTGTGGAACCCGGGTAGCAGACCCTTTGTGAACTCAAATTATGAAAATTTCGATGGGAGAACCAGCTACGCCGAGGAGACCGCGGGCGCCTATTATGCAACCAGACTGGGACTTGCCGAATACATGAACAATATAAACAGACAGGCCAAGGCACTTGTAATTAGAGAAGTTACAGACCGTTACTGGGCTCCTCTGGGTGTATGGGTTATAAGAGAAACGGTAAAAAATGCATTTGATGAATATGAAGAATTCGAGAGCTTTAAAAAAGCAGCAGACAACATCTTAGATAAAACAGATGTAAAAAAAGAACTACTTGAAACAAATTCAAAGATGTTAAGAGGTACCCAGAGCTCCCTTGAAAAGTTTTGAAATATTTTTAAAGAGTCCTCTTAACTTTCTTGACTGCCTTTTTCATTTCTACCAGCACAAGACCCATATTAACCTCTGCATCGGTGAGAACGGTCAGGATTCCCTCGTCACCAGCACCAGTAGAAATCAGTTTTCCATGCTCCGATTCAACTGTAACCTGTTTTACATCTCCAATGGAAAGAGTCTCCGAAGCAGTTTCTCCCGAACCTACTGTTGAAGCTGTCATCGCAGCAAGTTGATCTGCTTCAATGTCCTGCGGCAGGTTTGAAACGATCAGTAAACCGTCTCTCCTAACTACAGCAGCACCTTTGACATTTTTGATATCCTTTATGTTATCCAATGGGTCCTTCAATTTCTCTTCTTTACTTTTCATCCGTACACCTTCATTTAGTTATTTCTTATTGATAAAGTTTTTTGATAGTTTTACAGGTCAGGTATAGTACCAGGAATGCTTATCCAGTATCTTGTCAAATAGTTTGTCAAGTGCCTCGTCAACGTTGTCACCGTGAAGTGCGTCAACGCCTACTGTTTCTATACCAAGTTCCTCCTCAATCGTCTCTGGAGGTAAAGCATCTTCCTTGTTCTGGAAGTTAGCAAGTACAATAGTTGGTACCTCCTGATCTTCCAGACTCTCGTACATATCCCGGAGTCTGTCATACCTTGGGTTCCTGGAGTCAACCATAAGGAACGCCCCGAATATTGACTGACCAAGGAAATCCATGGCCCAGTCAAACCTTTCTTGGCCTGGTGTGCCGAAAACATCGGTCATGATACCTCTTTTCTCTACTTTTCCGTGATCAAGAGATACCGTGGTTCCCAGTCTGTCTACAGATACCGATGTGTCAGACATGGTCTTAACAGCCGTTGATTTACCTGCGTTGTATGGGCCTGTAACAAGAATCTTGGGTATGTATGTAACAAGACCTCTCGGGGTTATATCGAACGGTATCTTTTCCTCTACCTGTGGTTTCTTGACCTCAACATACTTTAACGTGATACCTTTCCTCTCAATACCTTTCAGATGGATCACGTAATCAAACATATCCACCAATCTTTCCAGGTTGTTTCCGTTTTCCTCTGCAAAACCTAGATTAGGGAACAGATAATAACCAACTGTGTTGGTACTTTCAAGTTCGGGTTTAACACCTTCAAGGAATTCTTCGAGTGCATCCCAGTGACCTACCCATGAATCAACTGAATCAATTATCAAGGAGCTTCCCCAACCCTCCATATCATTTATAGCTTCTTTGACCACTTCCATAGATTCTTCGATATATGTACTTTTGTTATCCGTCAGCTTTGAATCTACAACATATTCGGATTTTGGTTCCTTGCCAATTGTAGAGGAAAATCCATCAATAAACGCAATCTTGTCCTCTTTCTCCTCGTAATTAGCTATACCCTTCTTGGCATAGATGGGAATTTTATTGTTGATGAAATAAACTATATTATCCTCTTCTCCAAGACGGTAATTTATCAAAGAAGATCCGAACTTCATCTTGTCCACTACAAGATCAGCAAGTATAAGAACGTTAGATCCGTCCTCGACACCTCCGTCAAGAACTGCGTTCAAACTTTCTAGAGGAAGTGAAATCTTCGACATATTTCTTATTTCTTGACTTTAGTATAAAAATGTTAACTATCCCTAGAAAAGGGGAACATACCGCCTTAAAAAGAATCTCTAAACATAGGAAACAGTTATTAAATTGAGAGACCACGTCTAAAAAGTGAAAAAAGATGGATGATTTCTTCCCATTTGAAAATCTCAGGGAAAAACAGGAGAACCTGAAAAAGGATGTAGAAGAATCCTTAGAGAAAGGGAAGAACCTTTTGACTCATGCACCAACAGGACTCGGAAAAACAGCTGCAACTATAGCTCCAGCACTATCTTATGCACTTGAAAACGACAAAAAAGTTTTTTTCTTGACTCCCAGACATTCACAGCACGAAATTGCAGTTGAAACACTGAAAAAGATAAGGGAACGACACGGAGTAAGCTTTGGAGCCGCAGATATAATAGGCAAGAGATGGATGTGCGAGGGAGGCTCAAAGGTATACGCGGAAGAGGATCGACCGGACTGTCCCAGGCATGACAACACCTACAAGGACAACCACGAACTTACCGATCTGGCGAGAAAAAAACTTGCCGAACTAAACAACAAAATTCTAAGAGCCGGTGAGCTAAAGGAAAAATGTAAGAAGGTCTGCCCCTACGAAATATCGATGCACCTAGCTTCACAATCCGATATCATCAT
>JALDAE010000049.1 GCA_022729335.1 Candidatus Nanoanaerosalina halalkaliphila | reverse complement strand
GAATCAGCTATAGAAATCTTGAGGTCTCTGGAAGAGCTCGAGGAGATACCTTTAATAGGAGACTCATTTGAATTTGCTGATGAAACAGCTTCCACCCTTGAATATACTGCGCATACCAGCAGAAACGTTTACCGGGCATACAGGTACTCTATTCCCGTTGCCGCTTTGTCGGTTTTATTCGTATTCCTTGGAGCCTACATGGCTTTCTGGAACGAGTGATTATTTTTTCGGGAGATTCAAAAGTTAAAAGAATGAAAAGGTTTCAAATGTTTATGTACCAAAAAACCAGAAAAGCAATTTCTCTACTGATTCTTGCAACTATCGTTTATTACTTTAGACCCTGGTTTCAGGAGCTTTTCCTGGGCTTCTACATGAATCCTTTTATTGTCCAGGCTCTTGTTGCAGGTCTTCTGGTCGGAGGAGTTGTTTTTCTGGCTACGGGAGACAACATGACATCTGCAGATGCTATTGCTAAGGGTAAATCAGGTACCGCATTTGTTATAACGGCCTCGGTATTTCTTGTTCTGGGAGGTGTTCTGAACACGCCATTCACCAGTCTGGATATAGCCGATGATCTAGGGGAAAACGCAGTGGAGATAGATTCCTTACCCGATATTGATAACGAAAATCCCAGGATACTGCCCAGATCAGTTGCAAACGAGTTCGCCGAAAACAGTTTGCAGGAACCGAGGCATAGACTTGGTACAGGAGATATCGCAATTGATGAAAACGGTACTCCACAGTGGAGCTATCCTTTAAAGCCTGACGGAACTCTAAATACATTCATCTTGAATCAGAAAGGAAGTGCTTTTGTTGATATGACCACCAGCAGTTCAAACCTTAGGTACAACAGCCAGGAGATGGAGGTGGGAATAGGCATGCAGATACGTGACAATGTGAACTGGCAGCAAAGAAAGGAAAGATTTTGGGTCAATTACGAGGACCACATAAATCTAGAATATGAAGGAGAAAACTACATCGCCACGCCCTACAAGGATTACAGCTTCAGGTTCAGGTTCCCTATTTTCTACACCGTGCCTGAATGGGGAGGTGTCGCGCTTGTCGACAGCGATGGCAGCATCGAATACGTTGACTCGGAGGATGTGGAAAGCCACGAGGTTCTTTCCTCACAGAGAACTTATCCCTTTGAACTTGCACACCGCTATGTATCGGCAATGGAGTACAGGAACGGTATCATGAACAAGTGGTTCCTCCACGAGGACCAGTTAGAGGTTGCACCCGTACCAGGCTTCGACAACGACCAGCCTTTCATGATCCTGACAGAGGAAAACCCCAAGCTTTTCGTTGCCACAGAACCTTACGGTGATGCCTCCGGCCTTTTCGAGATCTGGACCATAGACGCCGTCACAGGCGAGTACGAGCTTTTCAGGCTTGAAAGGGACGAAGGTCTTATCGGTGCCAACAGAGCCGTTAATTTTGTGAGAAGAGCTAATAGCCGTGTTAACTGGGCTGACAGAGAGAGTGATACCGGTTTCGTACCTGTTGAACCCATCCCCGTTATCGTTGATGAGAGGCTTTACTGGCAGGTCAGGGTGATCCCTCTTGACAGTGCAGGTATAGCTTTCACGTCTTTCGTGGACGCCAGAACAAGCAATGTTTACACTGCCGAGTCCGACGAGGATATAATTGATTTCCTTGAGGGTGAAGAACTTGATGAAACGGTTGTGGATGAAGAAGAACCAGTAACTCAGGAAGGAATAGAGGTGACTATCCTTCAGGACGGTGAAGTTGTTGAGAGGTTCCATCTGGAGGACAGGGACTTCGACATACAGGTACGAGAGGATTAAGAAACCTTTTGAATTTATTGTCTTCCTTTTTTAGGGCGTTCCATAAAAATGGTGGTTTTTTCATCAATTTGTTTTGTGAATTCGAACCCTCAAATTTAAATTAACAGCGAGACATTGTTACTATAGGAAAGTAAATTATCTTGTGTCAAGATGGATGACGAACCCCTGTACAATCTGGAAACCGAAGAAGACAACGGGTTTTTCTCGCGGTTTATAGGTTCTAAAATCGGCAAGATAGCATCTGTAATGACGGTTACAATCGGCATCACCCTGGGATACACAGGAGAGATGGATTTCCCTGAAAACTTCGACGAAATAAAACAATATCTTACCGGGGAAAACCTTATCGAGAGAACTGTTGGTGATGTTCAACCCTTCCAGAAAAGTATCGATGATTTTGAGCACGAAAATGTTAATGTATCTCCAAACAGTATAAGCGATATACATTACGAAACAACCAGAGAAGTTGAAAGCGAAATACTGAGGAAAGAATACATAGAATCCCAGATAAACAGGGTGGAAAAAATTTCTTTCGTTGAAACTCCCGAAAACCTGGAGGGCTACATATACAAAAACAATGATTATCCCAACAGCATCATGAGAGTCAAGTACTTCCCAAACAAACCAGAAGACAAGGGAAAAGTTGATGTTGACGCTCTTCTGAAGATAACACCAAACTCCTTCGAACTGAATAATCAGGATGATTTTGTAAGTGCTTTAATCCACGAGTACAACCATATCCGTGCGCTCAACAGGGAAGAAATACTTGACGAAAACAAGTACTATCTTGAGGGAAACTCCGATCTGAAATGGAGGGATCTTTACAGGGAAGATATGTATGATCACGACTTCAA
This sequence comes from Candidatus Nanoanaerosalina halalkaliphila, assembly GCA_022729335.1. Classification (GTDB taxonomy): domain Archaea; phylum Nanohalarchaeota; class Nanosalinia; order Nanosalinales; family Nanoanaerosalinaceae; genus Nanoanaerosalina; species Nanoanaerosalina halalkaliphila. Next base: position 2,208 of record JALDAE010000049.1, on the reverse strand, counting down.
CAACCTTTACAGAGAAGTCAGGAATAATATCAGGGAACCTGTTTTCGAGATAATCGCAACTGAGGAACAGAGGTACCTTCACGACAAATATCTCATGGCTTCAGATGCTCTTGATCAGCACATCGAGAACTACCAGCGTCGACATATTGGGCAGTTGAGAAACAGTCTCCAAAGATACGATGCTGACGAGGAACTGGTTGAAGAGATTGAGAAAATTATCCCGGACAATTAAACATCAATCATTAATGTCATAAGTGTAAAAAATACGACTAGAAACCTTCTTGTCCACAAATTTTTCCGATATTCCTTTCTCATATATCTCCAGCTGTTTCTTATACTCCTCATGGTTGGTTCTTGAAACATCGGTCTTCCAGTCGATGATCTCCACCTTTTCCTTCTTCACATTCAGAAGATCTATAACCCCGCTGTAAACCACTTTTCTACCATCTTCTTCGGAAGGAACCAGAATCGGTACTTCCGGTCTGATATCTCCTTCAAGACCATCGATAAACTTTTTGACGCGTTCCTCGTCTTTGTTCCTTGGCTCGATATCTTCTCCGTTTGCGTAGAGCTCGGCGAATTTATGCACCTCGGTACCGAACTCGGGGCCTCTCCCAACAGAGGTTTCTTCGATATCCAGAACAGAGTGAACAGATCTCTTTACGGGTGCTTTCTTTTCTGGCGGTTTAACATCAAGTGTCTCTTTTTTGATTTTCCTGGTTTCCATGGACTCTGGTTCCGGGTCAATACACTTCTTCTCCAGATCAAGGTTCTCGAAAAAAGTGCTCTGCCGGCCTTTCTCTGCCGAGAACAATAGATGGTTTTCAGCTCTTGTCATTGCTACGTACATCAACCTCCTTTCCTCATCATAATCACCAGAAAGAACCTTGGAAACAAGATGAGCCCTCCAGTTATCAAAGCAAAACTTTTTTTCATCATCATAAAACTTTTTCAGCCTTAAACCAACTGTATCGTTGTACATAATTCTTTTCCGATCTGTACGACTCGACGGAAACTTTTTCTTGTTTATATTTGCGATAATAACTATCGGGTACTGCAATCCCTTGGCGGAGTGGATGGTCTGGACCGTAACCGAACACTCTTTTGAATTGTCGACCTCGTATCTAGCATTGCTATCTATACTTTCCACCATAAACTCTATGATATCTCCAAGGTTCTTTAGACTTGATTCGAATACATCCTGCAACACTTCAAGAAGTTTGTCCGAATAAACATTGTCTATACCATACCTGTCCAGAACTTTTCTTGTGATAGTCGAGATTGTTCCGGAATTCAAAAGGTCTTTTCTGAATTCAGTCATGTTTCCGGGGTAACACTTTCTTTCAAGAATTCTCTTCATCTCGCCGAAATCGTATCCCGCTTCTTCAAGTACGACGCTCCATCCTCTCCTGGAATCCTGGTGTTCGATGATCCTTAGCCATGCAAGCAATAGTATCGCAGGCCTTGTTCTGAAGAGCTCCACACCTCCCTCGTAACCAACAGGGATGCCGTATTCTTTTGCCTTTCTGAAAAGCTCGATACCGAATTTTCTGTTTCTGGTGAAAACAGCGATATCTTCGTATCCGGGTAGTCCATCGTCAAGCTCGTAATCCGGATTATCCTTTATCTCCTGTATTTTATGCAGTACAGCTAGTATCTCTTCTTCGCTTTCAAACGCCTCTATCCTGGAATCAAAATCCCTGGTTTTCTCCTGTTCTCTGTCCGGTTCAAGCGAAATCAAGTCCCTTTTTCTTTTTTCTGCATCTATTTTCTCTTCTCTGTTCCCGGGCAGCACAAGGCTGTTTTCGGAGAACTCGAGTATCTCTCCAGTAGAACGGTAGTTTACCTTGAGAGGGATCTCCTTGATTTCTTCAACATCGTAACTGATACGTTTCTCTCCCTTGTTGAGCTGTTCCTTGTAATTTTTTAGCCTGGACCCAAAATTTTTGATATTGTTCACATCTGCATGTTGAAAGCTGTAAATCGATTGCTTCCAGTCCCCGACAGCAGCTATGTTTCCTTTGGATAGCAGCATAGCTATCTTTAACTGTATCTCGTTTGTGTCCTGGAACTCGTCTATAAAGGTGTATTCAAATGATTTTTCATCCCTGACTTTTTCCTCTTCCATGAGGAGGACGTATGCGAAAACCAGCAGAAAGCTGAAGTTTAGGTAGTTTCTTGAAAGACAGTGTTCCAGGTATCCATGGT
>JALDAE010000036.1 GCA_022729335.1 Candidatus Nanoanaerosalina halalkaliphila | reverse complement strand
TGGGAGAAAAAATCGAGGGTGTAAACAACACGCAGAAAAAAAGGCATGTCTTTGCTGAGAGAGGAGATGGAGAAAAATTTCTTTATCTAGTGAATGCAGATCCTATGCCCTCTGATCAAGAATTTGTTAACAAATGGGCAAGCGTTTCAAATAAAGATATCCACATGACACCGGTTTTTTACAGGAACACGACATCTAAAGGAGACAGAGTTTTCTTCAGATGGTTTAAAGGAGATTTCAGAAGATCGATATCTCATCTACCAGACGATGTCAGGAACAAGCTTGTGGAGACCAGGAAAAACGAGAGAACCACAGAAAAATTGATGAATGACCAAATAATCTATTATGACAACAAGGAAGAAGGTCTAAAAGTTTATGATTTCAACAGAAATATTAGAGGCGATTACAGCCACAATGATAATGTTTTTTATGATTCAGCTAAATTGAAGACCGCTGCGTATCCAAAAGAGCTTTTCAGCACAAAAAGATTTATCGACAGCGGGGATAAATCCTTTGCAAGAGGTGTAAAAATGCTTTATTCCGTCCCTGTAAAACTTGATGACCTATATGATAAGAAGGAGGAAGTATGGGATTTGCTGGAAGATGGGAAAATAAGCAGGGCAAAAAACAATCTCGAAGAACTTAAAGAAATGGAAGAATACAGAGAACAACCTGTCAAGCCTTATAATGGAGATATAGAGAATCTTGAAAGAATTATAGATTCATACGATGATGATCTGCCTGGTGAACAGATGAGCCTGTTTTGATGTATTTATACGTTGTTCCTCATATTCCAGAGATTTTTAACGCTTTCTTCACCATGAATATTTAGTCTTGATTCCATAAATCCTTTGCAGTCATTCGTGTACTCGCATATACTACATACATCGATCTTTACAGGTTCTACCTCGATATCTATACCCAGATCCTCAGCTATCTCAAAGTACTGTATTTGCATGATGTTCCCAAGTTCGGCCTGTACATTGATGCAGTACGGGAAGTTAACAATCTTGACCAGCTGGAATTTTTGAAGCAATTCAACATTGGAATCAAGAAATTCAAAGATTTCCTCATAGGGAACAGCTATCTCACTGTATCTTTCCTTACCAAATTCTTCAGGCACTAGGCCTACAAACTCCCATTCATTAATTCCAAGTTCGACCAACCTATCCCCAAGCTCTGACAGGTTTTCCTTGTTCCTCACATGAAAAATAGTTGATACGGATACATCCACACCTAACTCTATAATATTTTTGATACCTTCAAAAACTTTTTCAAAAACTTCGCCATCAACTATTTCATCATGTACCTCCTCTAACCCATGTAATTCAGTTCTTACAATATCTAGGCCGTTTTCAACGGCTTTCTCGGCAAATTCTCTGTCAGCAAATTTAATACATGATGTTTCCACGCATACCTCCAGACCTGATTCACCAGCTTTTTCAATCAATTCAAGAATTTTCTGGTTCTCTAAAGGTTCTCCACCCGAGAAAACAGCTCTCTTAAAATCGTTCTTATTTTTCAATTTTTCCACGACGTCTTCATAGCTTTCTACCTCAAATTCTTTTAGTTCAGGTGAAAGATATAGATAATTATCTTTCTTGTCTCCTCCGATATTTAATATCAGGTCGTCCATTGTCATAGTTAATAAAAATTGACAAACCTATTTAAGATTAATTAGTAGATTAAAAAGTATCCCTTTAAATAATTCAGAAAAAATTAGGAGGAACCGGAGATAAAAAAAAGCCGGGACCGGGATTTGCACCCAGGTAGTCCGCTCTGCAGGCGGATGCATAGCTACTCTGCCATCCCGGCTTACAGATTAGAATTCGGATATAACTCTTTAAACTTTTCGTTCCAAAGACCGGTAAATTTATTTGATATCCTCTAGGTACTGCTTTAAAACAGGTATTTCGTGAAATGGGAAAACAACGTAAACGTCTTCAAACCCTCTTCCAGCAGAGATTTTTCTCTCGGAGAAATTTTTGATTGTGTTGGCCACTTTATCAAGCCGTTCGTGTTTTTTGTAGTTCTCGGCCGGATACCAATTTTCAAGAAAGCTGCTGTCTATTTTGTTGGGAAGAGCAAAGCCCTCCTCATTGGACATGATTTCCTTCCAGTCTTTATCAATACTGTCTTCTAGATCCTTTGATCTCAGATGGCTGGAATAGGTCTTCTTGAATGGTTTGTACAGACCTTCGTATATCTTGGGGTCTGATGATCCACTGTATTGGTTTTTTCCATCAGCCATCTTTCTCTTGTCCTGTAAATCGTAAAAATCTTCATATTCTCTGCGGGAAATATTTAGATGCGAGACAGGTATGACTTCTGAAACTTCCTCGCTAAGAACAGTGAATCCTTTCTCCCGAAATCTTAGTATCTCCGATGTCAGAGAAGTCCTGTATTCCCTGGGAATTTCAGAAACAGAGGGATCCACAAAAGCCCTGATATGAACATCGAACTCCCCCATGTCAACATCATAGCCCGGAAAAAAACTGCTGCCCATTACTTCTTTTGCTTCTTTTTCCTTATTTATCCCTAGCTTTTCAAACTTAGCTCTTTCGTAGATTATAGTATCCTTCAAAAAATTCATCTCGTTTACGTATTCAAAATCCTCTCCACTTAAAAACGACTTGAGTCTACTGTATGAGTTAAAAACGTATTCCATGCTTTTCGCACCAATGAGATCAGTCACAGAGATTTCGTAATCGAATTCTCGGCTCTCATAAATATCTCGAAGGTCCCCTATATCTTTAATTGAGGATAGCTCTTCCTCCCCAACCATTCTGTAACTACTCATAGAAAACAATTAAACTGGAAGATTTAAGAGTTTAAAAATAAGATAAAACCTTTTTAAAAATAGTCTCTAAAAAATCTTTTTAGAGGATAGGTCATGAAATACCACGGATTGTATAAAAAAGGTGTCCGTTTTTGTCACCTGTGACATGACCAGCTATTTCTATACCTATGAATTGGGCGAGGTGTCCTAGAATTGACTCTAAAAATCTATAACACTTTAAGTAACAGTAAAGAAGAATTCAAACCTGTTGAAGAAGGAAAAGTCAGGTTATATGTCTGTGGTCAGACAGTATACGACAACATGCATATAGGACATGGAAGAACCTATATATCCTTCGACATAATCCGGAGGTATCTGGAGTACATCGGATACGATGTCGAAACAGTAATCAACATCACAGATGTTAACGACAAGATAGACAACCGGGCAAAAGAGGAGGAAAAGACCTCGGAAGAAATAGCAGAAAAATACACGAGGATAAACATCGAGGATTTTCAGGCTCTCGGAATACAGGCCGAAGCATACCCCAAGGCATCAGAATACGTTCACGAGATGAAGGAGATGATAAAAACACTTATAGAAAAGGGTTATGCTTATGAAGCCGAAGGAAACGTATTCTTCGACGTGAAGGAATTTGAGGGGTACGGCAAGCTCTCAAACCAGGAGCTGGAAAACCTCGAGTCCGACCGTGACGATATCCAAGATATAGATTCAAAAAACGATCCAAGAGACTTTGTACTCTGGCGGGCCAGGGAAAACTATGACGGACCAACCTGGGACAGTCCATGGGGAGAGGGAGTTCCCGGCTGGCACATAGAGTGTTCTGCAATGTCCTCAAAGCTACTTGGAGACAAGATCGATATACACGGAGGAGGGGTCGACCTTGTATTTCCACACCACGAGGACGAGATAGCGCAGTGCGAGGCAGCACACGGAGATAATCCATGGGTAAAGTACTGGATGCACGGAGGTCTTGTCAGAACGGGAGACAAGAAAATGTCAAAATCCCTCGGTAATTTCGTATCCACCAGAAAACTGCTTGAAGATAACAGACCGGAAGTATTGAGGATGCTTGTCGCATCTTCTCATTACAGGAAACCCATGGATTTCTCAGAGGAACTTCTGGAACAGGCAAGAAAGAAGTTCGAGAAAATTGAAAACACGTTGAACAACATTGATTCAGAATTAAACTCTCAAGAGATAATACCGAAAAAAATGTCGGAGAACGACATGGAAAACAGGGAAAAGCTGAGATCTCTCAAAGAAGAATTCAAGAAAGCCATGAATGATGATTTTAACACACCTGAAGCAGTCAAACACCTCTTGGAAATAACAAGAGTTATCAACAGGTATATTGACGGGACAGAACCAAACAAGAAAGTACTTGAAACAGCCCAGAAAATTCTCGAGGAACTTTCATGGATACTCGGAGTTGTTCCACACAGAGAAGGAGGAACAGACAAAAACAAGGAACTTATAGGCAAGGTCTTGGATCTAAGAGAAAAAGCTAGAGAAGAAGGAAACTACGAATTCGCTGACATGATCAGAGAAAAACTTGAAGAATCAGGTATCAACATTGAGGACACTAAAGAAGGAGTCAAGTGGAGCTAGATTTCTCTAGCTCTTTTTACCAGTTTTTTTATCGTCTTCATCGTCTAGGATTTCGGCAGCTCTGTCTCCCAAAAAGTTTCTTAATTTTTCTTTCTGCTTTTTCTTGGATATCTCGTCTTTATCAATCATCTTTCTCACCCAAACCTTCTATCTTCTCCTGGAAAACTTCTTTGTCGATGTCTTCAGGTTTAACATTTATGAATCCGTTGTGCTTTATGAAAATCGAAACCTTTTCTCCCTTGAACCCTATATCAAAAAAACCAAGTGAAAGAAGATCTTTGCACAGATCAATAACTTGTTGTCTTTCAATCTCGCTCTCATCTTCTATCTCGTATTTTTCCTCAAAAACATCCAGAGGTATCTCAAGTGCCTGATAATAGGGCAGAGGCATACTGGATTCTTCTATAACAAGTTCAAAGGACTCTTCATCAAAGGCCTCGATGATTTTTTCAAATAGCTCTACATAGACTTCTCCCTTTGGAATCAGAAAGAGATCAGCTGATTTGTAGTTTCCCTTTACGTCTTTTTCAACATCGAACACATCTAGATTTACCATAATACTTGAAACATAATTCCAGAGATAAAAAAGTTTCCAACTCCTTATAAACAGTAAATAAACGGTTTAAAACCTTCTAGTTTTCCAAAAAACTTTCGCACAAATTAGAGGGCCACCTGCATTTAACATCCAGATACTCCTCAATCCTGTCGGATACGAACCTGTCACCTGGCAAGCTTTCGGGCCTTCTCAAAGGAACAAAGTGAAGGTCCGTTGACGCAAAGTAAACCTCCCTGTCCGTCCTGTCTCCAAGGTACGCGGTCTTTGCCAGAAGTTTCCGGTCCTCTTTTTCGGCAGGGTTTTTCACTATTTTATCGTACAGCTTTTCGTACCTGCTATTATCAAAGTCACTAGAAATCTCTTTTATTGAACTATCCAATAGGCTCGCTTTCTGATTAAGCTCAGCAACTATTTCCTTTCTGCTTTGAAACTTCTCTCCAAATTCTTCTTTCAGATCACTGTAAAACTTATCAACCTCTTCAAAATAATCTCTATACTCCGAATCACTTACTTCAATAGTATATAGATTCTCAACGTTTTCATCCAGTTTCCTCCTGCACTCCCTGTATACCTTGTCCCTGTGTTCCGACATAGCAAAACTAGAACTTATCACCTTGTCAAGAATCTCCTTAACCCTTTCTTTCTCAGAAGAATAAATCCATCCCTCGACTTCGTTAGAACTATCCAGCAAGTTCATAAGTTCGATGGATTCCCTGTAAAAGTTATCTTCAAACCTTTTCCCATCTATTTCTACACCTATAGATCCACCTATCAAAACGTTCTTGTCCAGGACAACTTTCTCAGACAACCAGCCACACCTTTTTTATTTATGTTAAGTCGAAAACTAATTCCGTTTCAACTATATAAATATTACAATCCACTGGTTTAAAATAGTTTTCTGATTTTGTCTTCAAAGTTACAAGTGTTAACACCGGTGTTTGAATCGGTGATTGTTTTTTTATAATGCAGAATAAATTCTTTACATGGTCGAGGAAACTTCGGGGGAGTTCTCTCTTTGGCTTAAACTGGTTTACACAGTTTTTTTCTTATTGATAATGTACGTCAATTTTGCCTATCATGGGTGGAGAAACGTGTTATGGTTCTCACATATAGCCCTTGTCCTATTATTTCTTGGTTTATGGACCGAAAAAAGAGTTCTTGTGTCTATGGCCGGTATTTCTGTTTTGTTCTTCCACAGTCTTTGGACGCTGATGTTTCTGGCAAGGTTACTGTTCGGTTTTCACTCCGGAGGCGCCATTGCATATGTCTTTGATGCCGGTACTCCCCTATATCTTAGAAGCGTGACAATGTTTCACGTTGCAACACCTCCACTGATTCTTTATTTGCTGTCAAAAAAAGGCTATGACCGGAGAGCTTTCAGATACCAGAAGTTCTGGGGAGCAACTCTGATCCTCATAACTTACTTACTAAGCCCTCAAAGAAATGTTAACTGGGTTCATGGCCCTGTGGAGCCACAGTCCTTTTTACATCCCTACTTTTACCTTGCTGTTTTAATCACTGTACTTGTATTGTTTGTCTATCTCCCTACACATCTCTTACTTGACAAGTTTTTTGGACAAAAAAGTCTATGAAATGTATTTAAAGTAGAAATCATCCATGGCATCTAATTTTTGTAGGTAATTCTCTTCTCTGGCCATTTTTTTCTTCCTTCTGTTCCTATCCTCAAATTCAAAGTATGCACTGGCCAACAGACTCCCGCCAAGTGCCGCATATCCGGCTTCAATATCACCAAAAAACATTCCAGTGACTGCTCCAGCAATACCTCCTATTATTATGCCTTTACCAAGTATGCCGAGGTTTTTCTCGGTAAATTCTCCTACGTATTTCTCCATCCTTTCTTCCTCCAAACTCTTTCTCACATCCATGTAGGCGTATTCCACCTTTTCCCTGAGCTCTTCATCTATATTTATCTCAGAAATAGAGTCTTCGAACTCC
>JALDAE010000009.1 GCA_022729335.1 Candidatus Nanoanaerosalina halalkaliphila | reverse complement strand
TTTGCAGTACCACTGCTCGACCATGTACGACAACTCTATCTCAGGTATTCCTCCTGCAAGGCACAGATCGGGAAGAAGCCTGAAATCTCTGGTCGGCAGATTGAAAGGAAAAGAAGGAAGGTTCAGGCAGAACCTTATCGTAAAAAGAGCTAACTTTTCCGCAAGAACAGTTATATCTCCGGATCCAAATCTTGATCTGAACGAGGTTGGTGTACCCGAAGAGATCGCAAAGACCCTGACCATACCGGTCAAGGTCAAGGAAGACAACATCGAAAAGATCAAGCAATGGATTTCTAACGGACCACAGAGCCATCCCGGAGTTAACTACATATTTAGAGAGGACGGAACAAAGAAGAAACTGACGGAAAAGAACAAGGAAAGAATACTTGAAGAGCTGGAACCGGGATACAAGGTCGAAAGACATCTTATAGACGGTGACGTTGTTCTGTTTAACAGGCAGCCGTCACTGCACCGAAACTCGATGATGGGACACAGGGTCAGAGTGATGCCTTACAAGACCTTCAGGATCAACCTTGCTGTATGTCCACCATACAACGCTGACTTCGACGGTGACGAGATGAACCTGCACATTCCTCAGACAGAGGAAGCAAGGGCAGAAGCAGAGGAACTGCTTGAAGTTAGCAACCACATCAAGTCTCCAAAGTTCGGAGGACCGATCGTGGGCATGATGCAGGATCATATTTCGGGTCTTTACCTGCTGAGCAAGGACGAAGAGATACCAAGAGAAAAAGCCTACAACCTGATAACCTCTACGGGTGCATATGACAAGAAGCTACCTGAAAAAGAGACCCTGTCCGGTAAAGAAATAATTTCAAAGTTCATACCCGAAAAGATAAACATAGACAATGACAAGGCCGTTATAGAGAACGGTGAGCTGGTCGAGGGTGTCGTCGACGAGGATCTCGTGGGAGACTACGGAGGAGAGATCATCAACCAGCTTCTGCTCGAGTACGACAAGGACGAAACGCAGAAGTTCATCGACCAGGTTACAAAGCTTGGAATCAAGTATCTTGACAGAAGAGGTTTCTCAATAAGCACATCAGACCTTGAAGTATCAGACAAAGGTCGGGAACAGATCGAAAAAGAGATCGAAAAAGGTGTGGATGAGGCCAACAGTTTGATCGAAAAGTACGAGAAGGGAGAGATCGAACCACTAACAGGAAAGACCGAAAAAGAAACACTCGAGGTCAAGCTTGTTTCGGAGCTCAGATCGATATCCACAGAGGTCGAGGAGATTGTTGACAGGGAGATACCCGAGAACTCCTCGAGGATCATGGCAGAGTCAGGTGCAAGAGGTTCCATGACCAACTTGTCAATTATGGCAGGGCTCATGGGTCAGGAAACCGTTAGAGGAAAAAGAATCGAGAGAGGTTTCAAGGACAGGAACCTGTCTCACTTCAAAAAGAATGATTTAAGTCCTCGTGCAAGAGGATTCGTATCCTCATCGATTTTCAAGGGACTTGACCCCGACGAGATGTTTTTCGAGATTATGTCCGGAAGAGAGGGTCTGATGGACCAGTCTCTTAGAACAAGGACATCGGGTTACATGTATCGTAGGATTTCAAACGCACTGCAGGATCTAAAAGTTGAAAACAACCGTTCGGTAATGGCCTCGGACGGAACCGTCGTCCAGTTCAAGGCAGGAGAAGACGGTATAGATCCTTCGAAATCCGACAGAGGTGAACTGGTCTCGAACTGAGGTGATTATCATGGCTGAACAAGAAACTACTGTTGACGTCGAGAAGCTCCCTGAAAAGTACCAGGGAAGACCAAACCAGGAAGAGCTAAAGGAGAAGTACAGGAAGATGCTTTTCGAGCCAGGAGAGGCTATAGGTCTGGTTGCAGCTCAGTCTATTTCCGAACCTGCAACACAGATGACCATGGAAACGTACCACAGCGCAGGAGCTGCAAAAGTATCAATTACACAGGGACTGCCACGACTCATAGAGGTAATCAATGCAAGGAGAAATCCCAAGACACCTATCATGAACATCTATCTCGAGGACGAGTACCAGACAAAGGAGGACGCAAAGGAAATCGCCGCCAAGATCAAAGAGGTCAACCTCGGAGATCTTGTATCGGAAGACACGATTGATCTTACGATGCTTCAGATGAAGTTCGTCATCAATCCCGAAGTGCTAGAGGAGTACAGGATGAATGTCGAAGAAGTGGTCGACGAACTCAAGGGAAAATACGATATAAAGATAGATGTCGATGAATACGAACTAACCATAACACCCGACAAGGAGGACTACGACCTCAAGGATCTGCAGGATATTAAATCCAAGATAATGGATTACAGGCTTCACGGATACAAAAGTATCGAGGACGTTGTGATACTTGAAGAAGATGGTGAATGGAGGGTTCAGACCGCAGGTATAAACCTCAAGAAGGTTCTCAGGCTGGACAAGGTCGACGAGACCAGGACCACGTGTAACGATATATTCCAGTTCAAGAAGGTATTCGGAATAGAGGCCACCAGGAACCTTATCTACAGGGAGATGCGGAAAACCCTGGACGAGCAGGGTATGTCGGTGGACGACAGATGGCTTCTGCTGATCGCGGACACCATGACCAAGGACGGCGAGGTCAACGGAGCGACCAGATACGGAATATGTGGTGAAAAAGACTCCGTGTTTGCAAGAGCGGCTTTCGAGGAGACGAAGAAGCACGTTACAAACGCGGCTATAAACGGAGAAGTCGATCCTCTGAAGTCAGTCGTCGAAAACATCATCATAGGACAGGTAATTCCTATGGGAACCGGAAACCTCGAACTTACAGCCAAACCAGGAAAAGCTCCTGACTCGGTCCTTAAAGAGATAGAAGAAAAAAGAGAAAAGCTCAGAAAGGACAAGGAAAAGAAAATTCAGGAGAGGAAAGAGGCTGAAGAAGAGGAAGAAAAGGGAGACATAGACTATGAAGAACTCGCCGACATGAATATTTCACAAATAAAAGAGTTGGTGAATGAAAACATAGATGAAGTTGACCTTGAAAAACTTCTCGAGGTCGAAAAAGAAAACAAGGACAGGAAAACAATGAAAAAATGGATAGAGGAACAGATCTAAATAAACAAAAAATCAAAAGGAGAAAGAGATACTATGGACATCAAAAAACAAATCAAGAAGGCAGATAAAGACAACAGAACCATCATAGGTTCAAAGGAAACATTGAAAAACATTGAAGAATTAGAAAAAGTTATAATTGCGAACAACGCTCCCAAGGATATAGTTGAAAACATAGAGGAAAGCCTTGGAGATACCGAGCTGATCGAGTTCCAGGGAACAAACAAGGACCTTGGTTCGATGTGCGGTAAACCATTCAACGTTGCAACAGTAGGAATCAAAGAGAAACAGAGGCTAGTGTGAAAACCATGTCAGGCGTAACGATCAAATTTGACACGAACACGATAAGAAGCATAAACCTTTTCGAGGACATCACCGGAGTGAAGGTGATGGACGCGATAACAACAGATGACAGGGCTTACTTCGTGGTCGAAGAAGGCAAAGTAGGCCTTGCAATCGGAAAAGGCGGAAACACGATAAAGAAAGTTCAGAACAACCTGAACAAAAAAGTCAAGGTCTACGAGCATTCCGACAGCCTCAAAGAGTTTGTCGAAAATGTCGTACCTGTCAAGGTAAAATCAGTGAAACTTGATCGAACAGGAGATGAGAAGATAGTGCATGTGAAGGTCGACAGAAGCGACTGGTCCCAGGCAGTTGGGAAGGACGGAAGAAACGTTGAGATAACAAAGAGATTCCTGAAGCGGGAGTTCGACATCGACGACGTGAAGGTAAATTAGACATTTATAAAACTAATATCCAAAAATTATTCTTGTCGAAGAGTGATAACTTATGGGTCTATACAACGGAAGAAAGCTTAAAAAAAGAAGGCAGAAGTACAGATGGAGCGATAAAAATTACAAGAGAAGAAACCTTAACCTGAAGGAGAAATCAGACCCGCTAGAAGGCAGTCCACAGGCTAGAGGTATAGTTCTTGAAAAACGAATAATTGAAGCAAAGCAGCCAAACTCTGCACTTAGAAAGTGTGTCAGAGTGCAGCTGATTAAAAACGGCAAGCACCTAACGGCCTTCGTACCTGGTGACGGAGCTATCGAGCATATCGACGAGCACGACGAGGTAATTATCGAAGGTATCGGAGGAGCTGACGGAGGTCCAAAGGGAGACATTCCTACCGTCAGGTTCCAGGTTTCGAAGGTTAACGGAGTATCTCTAAAGGAACTGGTTGCCGGAAACAAGCAGAAACCAACAAGGTGATAAAAAAATGGAAGGAGTAAAATTGTTTGACAAATGGGACTGCCAGGAAGCAGATATAGAGGATCCTGGCCTGAGAAGGTACATCAACCTGGACAACATAATGGCCCCTAGATCAAAGGGAAGGCATCCGGACAAACAGTTCTACAAGGCAGATGTACAGATAGTTGAGAGGCTTCTCAACAGGCTGTACGTTGCAGGTCACAGAGGTAACAAGCACAAGATAACCTCGGGTCACAACGTGGGACAGTCCGAAAAACTCTGGACGATGATAGAGGATGCTTTTGAAATTATTGAAGAAGAAACAGGCGAAAACCCTGTACAGGTTCTTGTGAAAGCTATCGAAAACTCCTCGCCAAGAGAGGAAGTCGTCTCTTATCAGAGAGGAGGAGTTATAGCAAGAGAAGCTGTAATTGTTTCTCCTCAGAGAAGAGTTGATCTTGCATTAAGGATGCTTGCTCAAGGCGCATATGAGAAGAGACTTGCAGCTGAAGGAGATGCTGAAGAGTATCTTGCAGAAGAAATCATAGGAGCCTACGAAAACGACTCCGATATAAGAGCTATAAGAGACAAGCAGAGAAGGGAACGGGAAGCTGAAGGAGCCCGGTAACCTAAATTTTATAACCCCCTTCAACCCATTCTTTTTTTACCGAGACCTACAATGAGTAACAACAAAATAATGCTGTCAGTCACTCTGCTGGCGATTTTGATGACCAGCATGGTGCTTGGAGCCACCAGGCAGAACGGAGAGATGGATTCGCTGGAACCACCTCAGATGGTGATCGAGACAGAAGAAACCAGAATTAACGGTGTCATGGGTGAGTACTGTGAAGAAGAGCTGTGTGTCGAACACCTTGACCCAGAAAATCCGACCACTGAAGCAACTTTGTTACCTATGATCAAACCAAGGATCGATAGAGGAGAAGAAATCAGTTTTGTATCGGATCAGGAAAGAGAGTTCGAAAAAGTCGAATACGAGATAAAGGAAAGAGAAGATAACAGGATAATAGAAAAAGGGTCATACAGAGGGGAAAGTATAGAGATAGAAAAGGAAGGCAGATATTTTATAGTGGCGGAGGCTCACTGGGATGACAGGAACGTTGTTTACACATATCAGGTCGATGTGGGGAAGTAGGTTCAAGGGGGCAAGACGTATTTAAAAGTTAGACACATTTATTATAAGCAGGTCGCATATTTTTGCGCAAACTTTAGGTATAGTTAAAAAGTTTTTTACAAAAAGGTTGTATCGTGCCAATGTCAGAAGAAAATATACAGGAAATAGTGAGGCTGTCGAGGACAGATCTCAGAGGACATAGAAGAATTTCCGAAGCCCTCACTTCAATCAAAGGAGTTGGAAAAAGATATGCTAACGCAGTAGCTAAAACATCAGATTTCAGTATGGATCAAAAAATTGGAGCTCTGTCCGATGAGGAAAGAGAAGAGTTGGAATATATAATAAAGAATCCGGATGAGTTCGGTATTCCTCCATATCTAAGGAACCGTAGAAGGGATCATGAAACCGGAGAGGACAAACATCTAATAGGTCCTGATCTGGAACTAAAGGAGGATTTCGATATAAGAAGATTGAAAGAAACAGGTACCTACAGAGGTTGGAGACACAAGATCGGACTGCCTGTCAGAGGACAGAAGACCCAGTCTTCATTCAGAAGTGGAGCAAAAGTCGGTGTTTCCAGATCAAGAGTCCAAGCTGAAGAAGGTGAAGACGAAGAAGAATAGAGGTGAATAAAAATGGTAAAAACACTAAAGAAAAGCTATGAGACGCCCAACAAAGGTTGGGACAGCGAAAGAATTGACAGAGAAGAAAACTATTTAATGGAGTACGGACTAACAGAGAAAAGAGAGCTTTGGAAGGCAGAGTCCACTGTCAGAAATTTCAGAAGAGAGGCAAGGAAGCTTAACGCAACAAAAGACGAACAGAGAGAGAAAAGCCTCCTTAACAAGCTTGCAAGACTTGGAGTTATCAGCGAGGATTCGGATCTTACTGACATACTAAACATAGAGATAGAAGATATACTAGAAAGAAGGCTTCAGACAATAGTATTTAGAAAGGGTCTTGCCTCGACCATGAAACAGGCAAGGCAGTTCATAAACCACGGCCATATAAAGGTAAACGAAAACACGGTGGATGTTCCGGGTTACCTCGTAACCAAGGAAGAGGAAAACAACCTGAGCGTCTCGCCCGAAGCCAAAAAAATAATTCAGAACCAGTAGGTGTGATAATATGAAAGACAAGAAACAAGGAATTGCTCACATATTTGCATCATTCAACAACACTATCGTCCACATAACGGACATCACGGGAGCTGAAACCATAGCAAGATACAGCTCAGGTATGGTAACTGACAAGGGGCGGTTACAGGGAAGAGCATTTCCAGCAATGAAAGCAGCTCAGAAAGCTGCAAAAGAAGCAGAAGAAAAAGGAATTGAAGAAATAAACATAAGAGTTAGAGCTCCAGGCGGAACTAGCCACAAAGTACCTGGTCAGGGAGCTCAACCAGCCATCAGATCCCTCACAAGATCCAACCTTAACGTTGGAAAAATAGAGGACGTAACACCTGTACCTCACGATTCAACCAGGAGGAAAGGTGGAAAAAGAGGAAGGCAGTCCCAGGGTTTCTGAATCCGTCAAAATCAGATGAGTGATAATTATGGAAGTTGATATTCTAGAAGAAAAAGGAAAAAAGATGAAGTTCCTTCTCAAGGACTCCAAACCACAGTTCGCCAACGCATTAAGAAGGACCATGATAGGTAAGGTCCCCACGATGGCAGTTGAGGAGGTTGATTTCATCAACAACACTTCAGGACTGTTCGACGAGATAATTGCTCACAGGATAGGTATGATCCCCTGGAGTTTCCCTGAGGACGAGTACAGAACAAGAGAAAAATGTGAATGTGAATCCGAAGAAGGATGTCCAAACTGTACAGTTGAGATGGTCCTGAAGAAAGAGAGAGAAGCCTTCGTAAAGGCCAAACATATCAAGCCGACAGACAAAAAAGTCGAGCCTGAAAACCCCGGTATATTGATAATAAAATTACTGGATGGTCAGGAACTGGAGCTTGAAGCGAAGGGAGTTCTAGGAACAGGAAAAGAACATGCTAAATTCCAGGCCGCGTCCGCATCGTACAAATTCCTTCCTGAAATAAAGATAAATGGTGAAGAAGTAGATAACATCGAGGAAGTTGCTAGTGTAGCACCTGAAAAAGTCAAGGATGCTGAAGGAGTGATCGAAGCAGATGAAGACATCGTTTACGCGATGAACAAGACCGTTGATATAGAGGAAGGTGACGAGATAGAATACACAGAAGACGATAACAGCTTCATATTCACTGTGGAATCCGTATCAGGTCTTGAACCACGTTACATTGTTAAAGAAGCCGTACGTATAATAAAGGAAGAGGCCGAAGAACTGGAAAACGCCCTGTGAAAGGCTAAAACAGAAAGATAATCTGCAGGGGTACCCAAGCCAGGCCAAAGAGAAATCGGCTATAGGGGCAGGACTTAAGAAGTCCGGTAGCCGAAAAAAAGTTGAGATATCCTGTACGCATAGGCGTTTCGAGGGTTCGAATCCCTCCCCCTGCAATCAGGAATGACTTGACAAAAAAAAATACTATCAGAAAAACCAGATAGTTTAAAAAAGATTATTTTAGAAATAGGTGAATGTTATGCAAAAGACAAACCCAGTACTCAAGAAAGAGATTGCAAAGCTTGAAGAAGCAGGAAGAAAAGAAGACGCCAGAGTTTACACAAAGGCAGCAGAAGAACTGAAGAAAACCGATAAAAACAGGACAGAAGTAAATATTTCCAAGATTCAGAGACACGCAGAGGAAGGAGATACTGTTCTTGTACCTGGAAAAGTGCTTGGGGCTGGCCGACTGAACAAGGAAGTCAAGGTCGCAGCATTTAAGTTCAGCAAGGGAGCCAGAAAAGCTATTTCAGATGTAGGCGATTCGATGTATATCAAGGATCTGATAGAAGAAAACCCCGAAGGAAAACAAGTAAAGATAATGAAATAATAGAGAGGATGTTAAATATGAAGATAGACGGAAAAAATCATGTTCTGGGAAGGCTGGCAACGGCAACGGTGGAAGAACTCAAGAAAGGTAATGAAGTAGAGATATATAATTCAGGAGATGTTATAGTTAAAGGAGATCCCGAAAAAACTGTGGAAACCTACAGGCAGAAGTACAACAGGGGAAGCAGGGACCACGGACCTTATTTTCCCAAGAATCCAAGAAAAATAGTCAAAAGAACTATCAAGGGCATGCTCCCTACCAACAAAAAGGGAAGAGAGATGCTCGACAACGTGAAAACCTATGTCAAGGGTACCGACGAAGAGACTCAGGTATTTGAAGAGGCTCTGGAAGAAGATCTCCGAGGTTCAAACTCGATAACAGTAGGAAAAATCTCCGAACAGCTGGGTGCATAAATATGGTAATCAATACTAACGGAAAAAGGAAAACTGCAAAGGCTAGGGCAACACTGAAAGAAGACGGAAACGGAAAGGTAAGAGTCAACAATAGGCCTTTGAGCGCCTGGACAAGAACGACCAAGCTTAGAATCCAGGAACCTCTAAAGATAGCTGGAGAACTGACAGAAGATGTTGATATTAAAGTCAAAGTCAATGGAGGCGGTATCCAGAGTCAGGCAGAAGCAGTTAGAATGGCTATTGCTAGAGCACTGGCAGAACACTCCGATGGCAGCGAGTTGAGAGAGAAGTACCTAGAATACGACAGGCATATGCTTGTTGAGGACTACAGAAGAACCGAAACAAGAAAGCCGAGCCAGTCAAGCAAAGGAGCAAGACACAAACAGCAGAAGTCCTACCGTTAATGAGGTAAAAAAATATGATCATACCTGTAAGATGTTTTTCATGCGGAAGAGTAATCGGAGACAAATGGGAAGAGTTTGATGAAAGGACAGGGAACGGAGAAGATGCTGGCGAAGTTCTCGACGATCTAGGAGTTGAAAAGTACTGCTGCAGGAGTATCTTTTTGACCACAGAGGATCAGATAGAGACAATATCTCAGTACAAAAAGGTCTGAAAAGCCTTTTTGTCAACCCTTAACTTTTTCTTTTTAAGCAATTAACCGGTATAATATGCCATCGATTGTGAAGGTTAGATGGAAAAAAGAAGAACTCTGGAGAGCGGAGCTTTTACTTGCCGGGGAATCCGGCTTCGGAACAAAAAGCCTTGAACCCGGAAGCAAAATCAACTTTGAAGTCACCAACAAAAGAAGATGTACCGGTTATTCAAGCGATATAGGTGAAAGAAAACCGTGTCCGGAGTACAGAAAAATAGATAGCGGTTCGAAATGTTTCAGCTGCCGACAGAACGACATATACACAAATTATGTCCGAGGCACAGGCGGCCTGGACACCGACAAAAATTTCTCAGTCTACCTTGTTCAGTCCGGAAACGCGGTAAAGGTTGGTGTGACCAGATCCGAAAAACTTGAGAGACGGTGGGTTGAGCAGGGAGCGGATTTTGGTTGTGAAATATTCTCAGATCTGACTTCAGAGAAAGCACTGAAAAAAGAAAAGACGGTATCAGAAAACAAGAACATAAAACAAAGAATCAGAAAAGAGAAAAAACTGGAGAAACCCTCAGAAAACAAATTGGAAGAGATAATAAATAATGAAGGATACGAAACCTCTGTAATAAATTTGAGAGATAAAACCGTTTATGGTAAAGTTTCTGGACATAATCTCAGTAGAAAAGGAAGAATTTCAGGGAAAATAAAATCTGTTAAAGGTCAAATAGTATCCACAAAGCGTGTTTCAATGGCCATGACTCAGGGGAAGGTAGTAAGAAAACCTGTTCAGCAGGGACTTGATGGATTCTAGGATACAACAAATCTCGAACCGGATGGCCGGGCCGGGATTTGAACCCGGGTCTACACGCCCCCAGCGTGCAATGATAGTCCACTACACCACCCCGCCATCTTTCCTGATATCTGATTTTTTTCCGACATTTATTAGATTTAACATGAGCACCCGAGATATCTCACGAAAAGTAGGAAAAATTGCCAGTTAAATTCAGAGACAGTCAGATAATGGCATAACTGTTCAAAACTGGTTAAACCATTTTAACAAATTTTAATGCTTTACAGTGAAAACAATATATTTATAAAATAAAGGAGGTATTATGGAAATAGAGGTGTTGAGAAATGACACCCATAAAAACCCTCGAAAAATACGTTGAAAATGGACTGAACGAAGTAAAACAGAGACAACTATATATTGTATTTTAGTAAATGACCAGTAGCCCATCCTCTCTTTTCCAGGGGAGTTAGGCCCCGGGAAAAGAAGTTGGTCGAAAAACCTCCGGTCCTTGATAAAAACTGGAAAACCCGGTTAAATGAGGTCCGAAGAGGTGAGCAAAAGAAAAACCTCATCCGTCCACATTCAAACTTGATAGTTTGACAGGAGGGAGGGTAAAACCTTCTCCCTCCAAAAACTACTTTCTCATTACCGAATTTTTCTTTTTCCAGGACAGATTTTTCCATAACCGGTCAAAACTTTTAAGGTTTTTAAAGAAAATTCTATAGGAAAAGGTGTGAAAAATGGCCGGTAAACAAAAGATAAGACAGCCTATTATATCAGTACTTGGACACGTCAACAGTGGAAAGACTACACTTCTGGACTATATAAGAGGTTCTATAGTTGTTGAAAAAGAAGCTGGATCAATAACTCAGATGATAGGGGCTACAGAAGTACCTATAGACAAGATAAATAATATCTGTGGAGATATGCTTGATAACCTGGATACGAATATAACTATTCCAGGTCTTCTCCTGATCGATACCCCGGGCCACGCCGCTTTCACATCTCTAAGAAAAAGAGGGGGTAGCCTCTCTGACATAGCAATTCTGGTGATAGATATAGAGGACGGTGTTCAGCCACAGACAAGGGAAGCTATAGAGATACTCAAGGAATCCGGAACACCCTTTATAATCGCCCTTAACAAGGTTGACAGACTTCCAGGCTGGAAAACTGACAAAGTCTGCTGGACAGATAACTTCAAGAACCAGTCCAAAAAACTTAGGGAAAGACTTGACAGAGAAATCTATGAGATAATGGGAGATCTCAACGAGTACGATCTCGTATGTGAAAGATTCGACAGAGTGGAGGACTTCAAGAAAAAAATAGGTGTTGTCCCGATATCCGCCGAGACAGGTGAGGGTGTACCTGAACTATTGATGCTCATATCAGGGCTTTCACAGAGATTCCTTTCGGACAGCCTGAAAATAGAAGAAGGTATTGGAAAAGGAACTGTGCTTGAAGTAAACGAGGTCAAAGGACTTGGAACAACTATAGATGTTATACATTATGACGGAACAATTAGGAAAAACGACACCCTTCTGCTGGGAGGTAAAAACGGTATAATAGAGACAAAGGTGAAGGCCCTCCTAAAAACAAAACCTCTAAAAGAAATAAGAAGGGAAAAAAGCTTTGAAAGACTGGAAAAAACCACTCCCGCTTCAGGTGTAAAAATATCCGCAAAGAACCTTGACGATGCCATGGCAGGATCACCTGTAAGAACCGTAAGTTGCGAAGAAAATAAAGAAGAAGCCAGAGAAGAAATACTCAAAGAGATAAGAGATCTCGAAATAAAAACTGTGCCAAAGGGTGCTGTTGTGAAGGCTGATTCACTGGGTAGCCTTGAAGCAGTTTCAAAAGTATTCAACGAGGAAAAAATACCTATTTCAAAGGCAGAAGTCGGAAAAATCACAAAACAGGATTTGCTGGAGCTCAAGGGATCTGAAGATGAGTACAAGATCGTATTCGGGTTCAATACTTCAGTAACAGAGTCAGCTAGAAAACACAGAATGAAAAAGGACAACATGGATATAATAACTTCTGACGTGATCTACGAACTGGTAGAGGAATACAATGAATGGAGACACGAGCTGGAACAGAAAAAAATACAGGAAGCTCTTTCCAAACTCTCTCGACCAGGAAAGTTCAGGATAATGCCCGAACACGTTTTCAGATCCTCTAAACCTGCGGTAGTCGGGGTTGAAATCGTGGAAGGTGCGATATCTCCAGGTTCAAAGTTCATGAACAGTGACGGAGATACACTGGGTAGAATTAAATCAGTCCAGGAAAGTGGAGAATCAGTTGATATCGCGAAGAAAGGTGACGAAGTGGCTGTATCTCTGACAGATGTCCAGGTGGGAAGACAGGTAGAAGAAGGAGATACATACTACACAGATATAGAAAAAGACGACCTTTTCAAAATAAGAGAGCTTGAAGACGAGGTATCCGGCAACGAACTCAACGCACTTGAAGAAATCATAGAGATAAAAGACAAAAAAGATCCGCGCTGGAAAGTTGGCTGACCAGGATAATTTTAGAAAATCTTGTTCATCTCGCTTCGGGCATCTTTCTCCACAATCATGATCATCGAATCGCCTTTCTTAAGTCTCAAGGTGTCACTGGGTTTTTTGACATCTCCCTCTCTCAAAACAGATACTATCTCTGCTTTATTCTCCGGATATTCCCTTATTTCAGGTACCTCGTCTATCCTCAAGTTCAGGAACCTTGATCCTTCAGAGACTACCATCTCGATTATCTCCTTGTCCGCGCCAACGTTAGCTATCTTTCTCATGGACGGATGCTCTATAACAGAAAGAAACTCGGAGTAAACAATGTCGGTGTACTCGACCGTGTTGATCTCCAGCATGTCGTATATATCCGAGTATCCCTTGTCCTCAACCCTAGCCACGATTTTGGGAACCCCAAACTTTTTACCGATCATCGATATAACCATGTTCCTGTTAGGCTGGCTGAGAGTAGAAACCAGCACATCAGCCTTTGAAACACCGGCATCCTCAAGTACGGAAAGACTTGACGGAGAACCATTGACTACTGTAGCACCTGTGTGGTATATGCTTTCCGCCTCCTTCTCGTCTTCCTCAACTACCACCACATCGTGATTTTTTACCAGGTCCTCTATCAGCCTTCTTGAAATGGTGTTAACACCGGCAACAATAACGTACATACTAAACAATAAGTTGCAGCGTTAACTTAAACAAGTTTTGGAAGCCTCAGGAAAACCTCTTGAATATCTCCACGTTCAAAAAAACAAGAAGAGGTAAAAGTTCCAGCCTGCCCGCCAGCATCACAAAACTCCATATAACCTTTACACTTGAAGGCAGAGCAACCAGGGTCTCCTGAGATACAAGAAGAGGTCCCATTGTTCCCATAGAAGATATAATTCCCTGAACAGATGCCAAAATACCGAGATCGGAAAACATCACCGTAAACAAGCCGGCCAAAAAGACCATTGCGAACCAGAGAAAGAAAATCGCAACTATCCTGTAAACCACGTCTTCACTCAGTTTTTTGCCGCCCTCGGATATAAAGTTCAACGCATTCCTGGGCAGTGTAAAGCTCTTGACCTCTCTCCAGACGATTTTGAGCAGAATTCCGAATCTATACATCTTCACACCTCCTGTGGTGGAACCAAGGCATCCTCCCACGAACATCAGACCCATCAACAGCATGCGGGAAACCTCGGGAAAGCTAGAAAGGCTTCTCAGTTCAAAACCTGTGGAGCTTGCTACGGACACCGTCTGAAATATGGAATCGCCCAGGGCGGACAAAAACGACTCACCGGAACTGAGAAAGAGGTCAAGAGATACCACGGCAAAAACTACTAATATAACTTTCAGATAAAGTTTGAACTCGAAATCATTTATGATGTCCTTCAGGTTTCCTTTCAACAGCTGGTGGAGAAGAAGAAAGTTTGTACCTCCAAAAAACATGAAAACCGCGAAAACACCTGTGACAAAAAGGGAGTCAAAGCCGGCAACTCCTCCAACAGTATGAGAAAAACCTCCGGTAGGTAAAGTGGTAAGAGCATAATTCATCGACTCGAATATGGACAGTCCTCCCATGTAAAGCAGAACCATCTGTATAAATGTGAAAACGATATATACGTACCACAAAGATTTTATAGAGTTCAGCATAGAAGGCCGTATATTTCCAGAATCGGTCTTATCAGCTTCGGCTGTTGCAAGAGATGTTACAGCTCCTCCCACCTTGACTATCACAGCAACGAAGAAAGTCAGGATTCCCAGACCTCCCATCCACTGTATAAAAGCCCTCCAGAAAATCAGGGAATGAGGAACCCCTTCGACCGAAACCATCAACGACATACCGGTCGTGGTGAACCCGCTCATGGACTCGAAAAAGGCATCGACGAATCCCCATCCCATTATGTGCATGAAGGGTATGCTGCTTATCCCAACTGCACATATCCAGCCTATCACAGCCGATATCATGCCTTCCACTGCATCGGGTTCTTTTTTCTTCCCGAAAATAAGAAAAACTCCCGAGAGAATTGCGACAAACGCAGCTATGATGAACCCTTCAAGGTAAACAAAGCTCTCGCCTAGAAAAAGACCGACACCCACAGGTATCAGCAGAAGACCGGAAAAAATCCTCAGAAATAGTCCGACATAATAGGCAACCACCCTGTTCAAGTCAATCACTCCTCGTACTGTATATCTTTTTCCAGAAGTTCGGTATTGGGTATATACACGAATCCGTCACCACTTTTCAGCTTTGTATATAGCGGAGTCACGTGAACGATCTCTCCTCTACGACCGTCTACGGAAACTTCTTTACCAGCAAGGAAACGACCGGAGTGCTGGAGATATATAGAGATTCCAAGGTTCTTCAAAACCTCTTTGAAATTAATCAAAAACATCGAGGTAACTCCAAAAATCAGTGCCGCAACCAACATGTAAATTATGATCCTGTCCAGCCCCAAAATAGCAAGAACAATTATAGAAGTTGCGAAAACTCCGATTATCCTTATGGCCCTTGCAAGTATAACATAAGAAGGCGTTGTAGGTTCCACATCATCGATTACGTTAAGAAGTCCTTTCTGCCGGTAAAATCCTATTATCAGTTCCTCCACATGCGAAAACACCACGAAACCAACCAAAAATAATATGACGGCCAGAACAAGGTTAGGTATGTATCCCAGTATCGCCTGAAGGTAAACCATGAATGTCTCAACTCCTAGAATGTTAAACACACCCAGCAAAACTATCAAATATATGAAATACCTCAAAATATCTCCGCAAAGATCCGAAAAATAACCCTGATAACCTAATTTTCTCAGAAACTTCTGAATATCTACTTTAACCGCCAGATCATCGACACCCGAAACTTTCAAAAGCTTGGAAAGAAGTTCGGCTATCACCTTTCCACCGACAATTCCTACCACGAGCAGTATAAATATTGAAACAAGGTCAGCTCTTGAAAAACCTCCGAACTCGAAAAACGAAATCATGCTCGCCCATGCCTCGTCCAGAACTTCTCCCACAAAAGCCATAACTAAATAATTTGTAAAATCCATATAATAAACCAACGGAAAAAAAGAAATGATTTAAAAAGGTTGAAAGAAAACCAATAGAATGCTCCGGGAAAGCCCCTCAGAAAAGGTGATTACTGAGCAAAGGTGTCAAAAATGCAGATCACTATAGGTGCAAAGGACGGAAATACTTATTCTAAAGAGATAGGAGAAACACAGGTAAACACACTCAAAGGAAAGAGAATCGGTCAGGAGTTCGACGGAAGCGTGGTCGGTCTTGACGGCTACAAACTGAAGATCACCGGTGGAAGCGACAAAGACGGATTCCCTATGAAAAAGAATCTTCATGGAACTGCAAGAAGAAAAGTCCTTGTGAAAGGCGGTACAGGAGTCAAAAATCTCGAGAATGGAGAGAGAAAAAGAAAAACAATGAGAGGTAACACGGTAGCGGAAGATATAGAACAGCTAAATACAAAAGTTGTTGAAGAAGGATCAGAAGACATCGAAGAACTCCTAAACGATGAAGAACCTGAAGAAGAAGAGAACTAAAATATGACTGGAGAAAAATTACCTGAAGTAAACATAGGGCTTGTAGGACACGTTGATCACGGAAAAACAACACTTACAAAGGCTCTTTCCGGCGAATGGACGGACAAGCATTCTGAAGAACTGAGAAGAGGAATAACCATCAGGATAGGTTATGCCGATGTAGTACTGAGAAAGTGCGAGGAATGCGACGAGTACACTGTAGAGGAAGAATGCGAGTGCGGCGAGAAATCGGAATTTGTCAGATCCGTTTCTCTGGTTGACGCTCCGGGTCACGAAACGCTGATGGCGAACGTGCTTTCAGGAGCAAGTATCATGGACGGTGCTGTACTTTTAGTATCAGCTGCAGAAGAATGTCCGCAACCTCAGACAAGGGAGCACCTTGAAGCTCTCAACATAGCCGGAGTGGAAAACATAGTTATAGTACAGAACAAGATAGATCTTGTTTCAAAGGAGGAAGCTCTGGAAAACTACAGGCAGATCCAGGACTTTGTAAAGGGAAGTATTGCAGAGGACGCTCCCATAATACCTATATCGGCGCAACACGGAACAAATATTGACAAGCTTTTAAAGGCGTTAGAGGAAGAAATACCCACTCCGGAGCGAGATGAAGAAGCCGATCCACAGATGCTGGTGGCAAGAAGCTTCGATATCAACAAGCCCGAGACAAAAATAAAAGACCTCAAAGGAGGAGTTGTGGGAGGTTCCGTTATAAAAGGCAAACTGAATCAGGGAGACGAGATAGAGATAAGACCAGGAAGAAAAGAAGGTAACAGCTGGGAACCAATACATACCAATATTAAGAACATAGTCAGTGGCGGAGAATCCGTAAAAACCGCAACACCAGGAGGGCTCTCAGCAGTAGAAACTGAGTTAGATCCTGCTCTGACAAAATCTGATAACCTTGCAGGAAACATACTTGGAAAAAAAGGCAAATTACCTGATGTAAAAGATAATTTAGAGATGAAAGTGACACTTCTAGATCGTGCAGTAGGTTCAGAAGATGTCAAAAAAGTAGAAAACATCAAAGAAAAGGAACCTTTACTTCTAAACATCGGAACTGCGAAGACATCCGGAGTTGTAACCCAGGCAGGTAGTGATGTCAAAGTTACGCTCAAAAGACCTGTATGCGTAGAAGATGGTGAAAGAGTTGCCATCTCCAGAAGAATCGGGTCCAGATGGCGTCTTGTTGGTTACGGCATCACAAAATAATTTCAGAAATGTTTTAAATGACCAGAATTAATCTTAAGTCGAGGGGGAAATTGAACGCATGATAGATTACAATATTCCAACAGAGATTCAACAGTTTCTTATGGGAGCCGAACAACCCGTTGTAGTACAGATAACCATAACACTGCTTATACTTCTTATTGGTTATCTGCTGTCACAGGCAATTGTAAAAATAACCAAGAAGCTTGTGCAGTACAAAAAGGAGGAAAAAATTGACGAGATAAAGAGAGAGAAAAAGCAGACACCCTACAAGTATATAGAATACACTATTTCCGTGATAACTATTGTAGTTGCTCTCATCTATATAAATGCAGGAGCCACCAACGAACTGATAACACAGGTACTTGCTTACATCCCTGACATCCTGACGGCGACCCTGATATTCATTCTAGGGTTTATAGTCATAAACATCTTGACGAACTTTTTGAAAAGTTTCATGGAGACTCTCGGACTCAAGAAATACGCCAGAGACATGGGATTCGCATCACAGGGAGTTGACATTTTCTTCAAGACTGTAAAGATTTTCCTATATCTTGTTGCACTTGAAATAGCGATAAGTCAGCTTGGAGTACCTACGCAGATAATCGAGACAACACTTAGAGCCGCATCTTACACGGTAGTAGTTGTACTAGGTTTACTTGCATTTTTTGGATTCAAGGAATTAGTCAAGAACTATGCAGGTCATCTGTACCTTAAAACCTCCAATATAATTAAGAGAGGTAACAATGTGAAGATCGACGGAGAATCAGGAGAGATAAGAGATATCTCAACTTTCTCAACGACGATAGCAACTGACAAGGGTTACTTCATGGTCACCCCGAACAAGAACCTGATGGACAGGAACATCATGTTCAAGAGGGTGAAAGCGGATATAGAGACCCTTGAGGACATCAAGAACTACTTTGTAGCCCAGGAACCTTCTTACTGTGGTCCTGCTTCAGCAGAAATGGCTCTGGCGGTGTTCGGTTACAACATAAATCAGAAAAGAATTGCTGATGTATCCGGAACAGAACTTAACAGAGGAGTTGAACCAGATGAACTGATAGACGCTGTAGAGAAACTCACAAACGGTGGAGTGAAAGGAGCATTCATCGAACACAGGAACATAACAGACCTAAGCGAAGAGTTCAAGACCTGGTTTAACGACGGAGGACTAATAATCGCTAACTTTGCAAAGCCCGTACTTTTCCCAAATGCATCAAAAGGTCATTACAGTCTTTCAATGGGTGTAGAAGGAGAAGAAATTTTGATAATTGATCCTAGCTCCCATACAGGTACAGGAGGAGTTTACTACGTTGAGGATAAAGAGTTGAGAGAGGCGATGGCAGAGTACGAGGGACAGGAAAGAGGTTACATAGTCCTGGCACCGAAGGATACCAGGGCCCACTGGAGGATCAAAAACGATCTGATTTATTCGGACGTTGGTTTTTACGAGCAGCTTTCAAAGAACCTTGAGCTTCAGCTAGGAAAAATAATGAGAAGTGGAAGAATCCTGAAAAACGTGTTCCCTGACTCTGTGGATGACTTTATGGAGGACTGGAACTCAGAAAACGTAAAGAGGGTCTGGAAAGCTGACTCAAAGAAAGGAGGTGACCAGAAACTTGACGAGTTTACTGGTTCTGACGAATAACGAAGAGAAATACACTGACTTCGAGGAAGAGTTCGAAGAAGTAGCTTATTACTCTCTTGCTGATGTATCGGTTAATTCAGGTACTGAGCCAAGGGTTAAAGTAGAGGACAAAAACATAAAAGAAGAGTTCGATGCAGTTTACCTTGAACCGGAACCAAAGGCATCAATATACGGCAGGGTGTTCCTGGAAGCCCTCCAGGACGAGAACATAAACGCCAACCTGAAACCCAACACTTTCTTCATACTGACAAAAAAGCATTACCTTTTCAAGGTTCTGAAGGAGAAACAGGTGAATATACCCAACACTGTAGCTGTACCAAGCGAAAAAGGTCTTACAGCTATAGAAAACAACCTGGATTTTCCTGTTGTAGCAAAGATGTATGAGAACTTTGAAAGAAAAGATATTGCAAAGCTGGATGACTGTGAAGAGCTCGATAGTTTTGCAGAAAGGCTTGAATACGGAGAGAATTACACGGTCATACAGGAATATAAGGAAGGAGATATATTCGATGTGCTCTACATAGACGGAAAAACAATTTCTCTAAAAATAGAGGGTGACTGGGAGGAAGACGATGTTTCAAGATCATACCACAATATCTCGGCGGACCAGAAAGAAGAGGTGTGCAAGGCAGCCAAGTCCATAGGTACCAAACTGTGCAGGGTCAGGATGGTAGGTGATCATGTGGTCCAGATGAAGCCTAACCTCGACCTGGACATGTTCAAGAAGGTGAGCGGTAAAGGTGTCTTCGGAAAGACGGCCAAGGTCTTGATAGGTGATAATGATTAAATGCGCTATTGTTTACGGAAAAGAATCCGATCAGCACCATATCCTGATGGAGGCTGCAGAGGAGTTCTTTGACACTGTTTTAGCGGTGCCTATGGAAGCTCTGAGAGTCGTATACAACGGTGAAGGGGTCCAGGTAATGTACAAGAATACGGATCTCACCGATTTCGACTGTGTTTTTCTGAGAGTGTTTGGTGACGAGATGCTTTTCGGGGAGAACCTCCCGGAGATTCTCGAGAGCGAGGGAGTTTACACACAGGTAGATGTTGACTCTCTGACCATAGCATCAAACAAGTTTTACATGATAAAAGTGATGGAGGACGGAAACCTTCCTGTTCCGAAAACAAGTTACACCCTCTCAACACAGGAAACCCAGAGAGTTGCTGAAGAACTTGGTTACCCTGTCATAATCAAGATAATCTCCGGTTACGGAGGAAAAGGCGTCATGAAAGCCGATCAGAAATCAGATCTGACACCTATAATAGACACACTAACACTCTTTGAACAGGACATATGCCTGCAGGAATACATAGATAACCCTGGAGAAGATATCAGGATCATAGTTGTTGGAGAAGACACCTATGCATACAAGAGGATAGGTGGCGAGGACGAGTTCAGATCCAACATTTCACAGGGAGGAAAGAGAGAGGACTACGAACCAACCGAAGAGATGAAGGATGCCGCAGTCCAGGCCGCAAAACTATGTGGATTCGATTTCTGTGGGATCGATATAATTGAATCAGAAAACGGAGACTTCTACATAGGAGAAATAAACTTTTCCCCGGGTATAGCCAATCTGGAGGACGTCACGGAGGACAACGTCCCGGAAAAGGTCATGGAACACATGTACAGCCAGGTATTGAAAACCAGGTCGCCAGAAAAACCCGGTTAAATTTTCTTTTCTATCCTGTCCGCAATCTCGACGTATTTTTTCCTTCCGTTCAGAGCATCAACATCAGTATAGTCTTCTATAAGATTCTCTCCTGTGTCTGTATCTGTTGCAGGTCCGGAGAAAACATCGACATTCACACCTTTTTCTCCCAGCATCCTCTTGGCACCAACAGCTGCCACAGGATCCATAACAGTTACAGCATTATAGCAAACATTATCAACGATCTCTTCTTCTGTCAAAACTTCGTAAACGTTGTCGTAACCTATTATGCCTCCTCCAAGTTCAACAACTATAACATCAACTCCTGTATTGGACACGTGGTTTAAAACTCCTTTTGCGGCACAGATAACCTCTTCAGTACCGTTAGATGATGAAAGAAGGCCGGCATCTACAAAATCCATGCTTACTTCGGCGCCGTGCCTCTTCATCTTGAGCCTGTCTCTCTGCCTTGTGAATCCTGTTAGTTTGGCTGCACCGACGGAGTATCCTCTGTCAGAAATCTCTTCAATTATGTTCGCCGCTAGAGTTGTTTTTCCCGAGTCCATCCTTGTTCCGGAAACCATCACAAGTGGTTCGCAGCCATTAAGTTCTGTATCCATATCAACAGAGAAATCCTGTACATTCAGAACTTCATCGCCGTTCCTTACTAGCCCCTTGACCTCAACCGGGTAGGGATCACCAAGCTCTTCAAAAGAAGATACACATTTTCCGACAGCACCTCCTCCACCAATAAAATCAAGTACATCTCCTGATGCTACTTTTTCAGGCATCTTGCCCACGAAACCCTTCACAGCTTTTCTTTCACATAGCACTCCTGCTATGGTCATACCTTCTTCAAGTTCAAGGGTTTTACCGCCTATCTCCTCCACCTTGTCATAGGTTCCTCCCTCAGAGACAACCTCCACTACAACAACGTCCCCTTTTGAGATCTCTCTTTCTTCCTCTATAAGTTCAAGGTCTTCCTCAAACTCCGCTCTCTTTAGACTTGATGAAACAACATCAGGATTTATCTCTGTCATACCTTTATATGAGAAACCAGTTATTTAAAAGCTTCTTTCAGACCTATATTGGCTATCCTTGTACCCTCAAAAACCTTTTCTGAATCCGTCAGGGACTCCACAAAGCCCTCAAAGCAAGATTTTACCGTTTCCTTTTTGACACCTTTCTCCGAAAATATCTCTGCTATAACATCACCTTCATCGACGAACTCTCCCAAATCCACGTAGGTCTCGAGGCATCCATAACTGTTCGAGTATATTGATTCTATATCATCAAAGAAAAAAGGATTGTTGGAAACCGTGTCTCCCTCAAATATATCTCTGTGTTTCATTACGTTTTCCAGGAATTTCAGGTACATCTCAAAATCCTTTTTTTCGTGCTGTCCTCCTCCGGAGACCTCAAAAGTCACGACAGGGACACCGAAAAGAGGCAGAATACTCGATACGGTTCCGCCCAGCCAGGAAGGAGCAGAGCTCATCACAAAATCAGCTCCACTGTTCACTGCTATATCCTCCATCTCGGAAATAACTTCTTGAGACATACCGTTCGAGACCTTTAATCTTGCCTGATTTACCTTGACACCTCCTGAAGTGGCATTGTGGAGATCCAGCACAAAATCCATTGATTTAAAGTCCTTCAAAATATCCCTGGCCAAAATCTGAGTGATATTCAAGGAGTTCTGAGAACTCATGTTCTCCATCGCTATCTCGAAGCATCTGTTCAAATCCCGCATCTCGCCCTCGTTTTTCTCGTACTTCGGCCATGGAGTCAGACGGCGATCCTCGTCACAGGCAAAAACGTTCGCCTCTGGTACAATATGTACGCTTCCAGATAAAGAACGATCTTCCAAAACTTCCATGAAGCGTTTCGAAACTTTTCTGGCTAAAACTTCGTCTCCATGGACGCCTGACAGTATACCACATACAGGGGAACCTGAACCAAATACGAATTTCTCAACCCGGAGCTCTTTATCCCCTGTCCTGAAACTCTTCAGAACCTTTTTTTCCGCCATAAACAGACTTTGGTTCAAAAAGATAAAAACCTGGTCAGCCAACTTAGAAAATAGGGTAAGGTATCAGGCGGAGACCGAAAAAGCTGATAAAAATGAAAAAAACAAAAACACTTTCAGCAATAATTCTGCTGGTTTTGATATCGATAACAGCAGTACAGACAATTACTAACAATCATGAAAATCTTTTAGGTACAAATAACCATGAAATAATTACAGAGAATACAGGAACTTCCGAGGATATCTATTTAATAACTATGGGTATTGATGACTATTTTCAGACACCTGATGAGGACTACGGGCTTGCTCCAAGACTCGCGATACTGGGTTTTTTATTGATAGGTGTGGCGGTGCTTTACAGACTTCTAACCTGATATAACAGTGTTATATCAAGATCGGTTCAGAAATTCCTCCACCATCTCAGCCCTTTTCTCAAGACCCATCTTCCGGTAGTTCTCCATCTCCTTCTCAAGTTCCAGACAAAGGATTTTTTCTCCTCCAACTTCTTTAACAAATGTATTGTCCTTTAGATACCTCAGGTATATATCTCCTTTTTTTCTCGCCAACAATCTCGAACTCGAAACCCTCTATCTCTAATATCAGACGATGAAACTTCCCTGTATAACCTTCAAATTCCTTTTTTCCAGCCAAAATAGAATCATGGAATCTCTCTTCTATCTTCTCAAGGTTTTCAACATGCGTTACCAGATCAATGTCCGATGGTTGTATGTTTAAACCCTGCAGCAACAGGTTGGCGCTTCCTATGACCATCCAGTCGATCTCTTCATCAACCTCCCTGGCGAAATTCCTTAATGCTTTTTTTACTTTCTCCACAGCAAGAAATATGGTGATTACCGGTTATAAAAAAAAAAGGTTGTAAACCGGCTGAACGCTTCAGGTTCCTGTAAAACCCACTTCTTTTAAAGAATACTGTAAATTATTAGGTAAAGCTGGTCTAAATGTCTGAAAAAAATGGTCAAGTAATAATATCCAACGGTGTCGTGAGGAAGAACGGAAAAATCCTCATGGTAAAACGCAAAAGAGAATGGGACGAACAGGCACATGGAAAGTGGGAGCTACCTGGCGGCAAAGTAGAATTCGGGGAGAAACCCAAAGAAACCGTCGTGAGAGAGATAAAAGAAGAGACCGGTTTTAAAACTAGAGAGCCGGAACTTATACCTGAGACATACACTCATCTGTGGGAGTACGAAAACAGAAAGACACATCTGGTGATCCTCTCCTACACCTGTAGACTGGACGGTGGTTCAAAAGATTGCTCAGACAAAAACGTTATGGACGTGGAATGGCTTTCAATGGAAGAAATACGCAATAAGGACTGTCTTCCCGGAACCATGGAGATAATAAAAAAAGTTTAGCGGTTCCAAAAATTTTTGTTCAGTTTTTTCCGAACAAAGACAGGCATATTTAAAACATGTATTTTGCTATTTATTCTTTATGAGAAGAAAAATTATTACAATCGGAGCAGTGTTTTTGATGGTACTTGCCGTAGCAGTTGCGGGAGAACCGAACGGATTTAGCGGAAGCATAGATACAACAGGAACGGACTGCCAGAGAGAAGGATTCGAGGAAACAGTGGAAATAACTAGTTTTTCTGATGAAGATAATACCTACAGAATAACCTTCAATGGATCAATATCGTCCAGCGATCCTTGCCATACAGCCGAAAAAGAAATCAACAAACTTGAAGAAGGAGTGTACGAGTACACCGTATCAACAGTTTCCGACGGTAACGACATGTGTATGCAGTGCGTTGGAGAGGTTAATTACACAGGTGAGTTCGAGACAGACGAGGAGTTCGAACTCAGGATTGTGCACAACGGTGAACACGTCGAAACACTCAGCAGACCTGAAGAAGACGAAGGCAAAGAAGAAATCCAGGAGTTCGTTGACTCGGGCGAAAACTGGGAGACGAACCTGAGAACAATCGAAAGCTCGTGTCACTCGGGAGGAGATATCGGAGTAACAGACCACGATACATTTCTAGGTGGAACAGATGAAAGAGCTTACAACATCGAGTTCTCAGGATTTATAGAAACACCGAATCCATGTTACATTGTAGAAAGCGAGGTTACAAGGACAGATGAAGGCGTCTACGAGTACAACATTGTACCTGTCCAGGATCTTGACGAGGGAGAGGTATGTGTCGAGTGTGTCGGCCTACTGGAGTACTCCGGAAACTTCGGTTCCGACGAGGAGTTCGAGTTAAGAGTGATGCATGATGGCGAACACGTAGAGACTATTCCCGCAGATAACAACGGCAACGGCGAAGAAGTACCAGGAAGGTTTTACGAGCGGATTCCTGTAATCAACAGAGTGTTTTCATGGTTCTCCGGCCTCTTCTAGGACCTTTTTTCTTTATTTTTCTTTTTCCGATATCAGAGTCGATATACCGAACAGTAAAATCAGGGAAAGTATTATCGCACCGCTTGGAGGTATGTCAAGGGCAAATGATGAGAAAACTCCTACAAACATGCCGGACATGCTCACCAGAAAAGAAAGGAAAACAGCGTTCTTGTACGACTTTGCTATCTGAAGAGCTGTAAGAGGAGGTATCACGATCAGACCTGTAACTAGTAGAATTCCTACAGCTCTAACAGCTGTGACAACTGAAAGAGCCACGAGAAAAGTAAGAACGTATTTGGTTCTCTTCGTGTTCACTCCGTTCAGTTCGGCCAGTTCTTCATTAAAATTCATCTGTAGTATCGAATCGTATTTAAAAACGAAAAAACCCACAACTCCTCCAGAAACTACAAAAGTTAGTATTATATCGTTAAAGCTTATTGATAGTATGCTTCCGAACAGGTACGAAAAAAGATCAGCATTGAAACCTCCCACAACACCTATTATCACAACAGCAAGAGCCATACCTGTTGAAAGAGCCAGGGCGATTGCCGAATCACCATGCGTCCTTTCTTTTGTAACAAGATGATTTATGCCAAAAGAGGCGATACCCGCAACTGCAAAAGCAGTCAGAACAGGATCAACGTTAAAAAGAAACCCAAGTGCTATTCCTCCGAAGGATGCATGTGCAAGGCCATCACCTATCAATGACATCTTCTCAAGCACAAGATAAACTCCAAGAACCGAGGTAGATGCTGAAATCATCACACCGATAAGAAGCGCCTTCCACATGAAATCGTAATGAAAAAAATCAGCAAGTAACTCAATCATGGTCATGACCTCCATGACTGTAATGTTTGAACTCCTCTCCATAGGTCTCTTCAAGTATCTTGGGAAGTTCTTTTGTCTTTGCCTGACAGCACACAGACTTGTTCAGGTAGACTGCCTCGTCGGTGTGTTTCGATATTGCTCCTATGTCGTGGCTGACTATCAGTATAGTTATACCTCTCTCCTTGTTTATCCTGTTGAGGTAGCTGTAAAATGCTTTCTGGGATTTTATGTCCACTCCGACCGAGGGTTCATCCAGAACAAGAAGATCCGGGTCTCTCAAAAGCGAGAGAGCTGTAACAACTTTCTGCTGCTGGCCTCCTGAGAGAGACTCAAACTTTTTATCGACGCTTTCTCTGATATCAAATTCTTCAAGCAGTTCCATGTGATTCTCCAGGTTTTTATCTTCTAGAGAGCTCTGGATAAGTTCTTTGACTGTTGCAGGGAAATGTCTGTCCCTCTTGTAGTGCTGCGGGACGTAACCCGCCTTTCCATTCCTCTGAGCTTTCTTCGGATCTTTCCCGTAAACACTGATACTTCCTTTGTCAGGCTTCAGAACCCC
>JALDAE010000040.1 GCA_022729335.1 Candidatus Nanoanaerosalina halalkaliphila | reverse complement strand
GGGAAAAAGTAATTGAGTTATCTGAAGATGTTGAAAAAGCTGGAGAGCTCCTTGAAAAAGAAGTTGTAACGAAAAAAGATGTCGAGAGTGTTTTGGATGATTATATAGATGTGGAAGAACGACCCTGGAAACTTTTGAATTATGAAGGACTAGCAGCCCGCCATTACTCGTTGCTCAAACCTGATTTCCGGTCTTTCCTTACTGATATATCTGAAGAAGAACTTGATAACTTGTCAAGGATCGAAGGAACAGAGGATCTATATACGGATGTAAAGGAGGCTGTGGAAAATGTTGATAAGACAGCCGGATGGGAAAAGATGTACGAGGTCAGGGAGGATTACAATGATGCGATGTTTGTAGATGAGTTCATGACCCAGGAGTTCGTTGATTCAAACAATTATTTCTCCTATGAGTTTATATCTGATGGGGAAAACCGTATGCCTGTTGCTACAAGTAATGATGCCGGTGAAGTTAAAAAGAAGATTTTGCTACAGACGGTGAATCAGGGCAAGCCAAGGATAAGGGTCAAAAGCGGTAATTTTAAGAATAAAGGAGGTTTGCTCCTTGAACATGATTATAACGGAGTGGAACTAAATATTGAGAAAGCCAAGGAGACCATGAAGTTTATTCATAACTTGTGGGGTAGGAACGTTCATCTCAAAACTATTAAAAAGGAGAGAGATGAAGAATACGCTGAAAAAGTTCAAAAAGCCGTTAAAAAAATGGCCATGGCCGCGAGACAGGGAGAGGTACTTGACGATATTGAACTCCCTCGTCCGAAGGAACGTGGAATGTTGTACACATACAACGGAAACAATGTTCTTAACAAGTTCCTTGATTGGGATGAAGTAGAGGATATTGCTGCCGAGGAGGTTGATTACAACACCATACCTGCTGAATGGCTTTTGTAAACCCACAAGTTTTATAAGTTAATGAAATTAAACATTATGTAAAGAAATATTCAAATATATAAAATATATTGTTGGTGAGTTATACATGTCAGAAAAATATGAGTTGGAAGTATACGATAACAGGTTTGAACTACGCAAAGATTTGGAAGAAGATAACATAGAGGAACTGGCGGATAATATTGCCGAAGAATACGGATTCGAACAGGATTTTTCCGGAGATATGTACCATCTAGTCAAGGAGAACATGGAGATTTTTTACACCGAAGACGAGGTAAAATTGTCAGTTAACTACGATGAAGAACCTGAAGAATGGATGGTAAAAGGTATCTCAAAGATTTTAGAGGGAGAAAAAGCTCCTATTGATCTGGATTATTTTTCGGAAGAAAATGAGAATGGATACAAGGTTCTGGAGGAGTTGGAGTATTCCCAGAAACTGGACAGGGATACAAAAGAGAGAATTGACGGAGTTGCTGTCAGAGGCAACCCCAGGCTCTAATTTTTACTGAAGTTTTCAATCGGTAAAAAAGGTTAAAACGTTCCTTCTTTTTAATTCATTTATGTCCGAGTATCTGGATCTATGCCTTGAAACAGGTTCGAACACCCAAAAAATAAGGGAGTTCTCAGAATTCGCAGAGGAACTGGGTATCGGCGTCATAGGGGTATGTGAGGATTACGATAAAATTAAAGATTTTGAAAATTTCTTAGATACTGTTGATGAGGTTAACAAGGATGTTGGTCCGAGAGTTGTTTCCTCGGTGAAAGTATCTGCGGAAAACCTGAAGGATTTGAACGATAAAATATCTGCTGCTAGGGAAATGTTTCATGTTGTTATAGTGCAGGGAGGAGACACGGACATTAATCGGAGGGCTTCCGAGGATTCAAGGGTCGATATCCTATTGAGTCCTGGGAAAGGTAGGAAAGATGCCGGTATCGACCAGGTTGTCTCCAGGGAGATGAAAGAAAACAATGTAGCACTCGGTATCTGCTGGAGGGATCTGCTGAAAACCTCCGGTAAAAAAAGATCTCAGGTTCTTTCAAAGATCAGGAGACAGAAAAGTTTCTCCGATAAATACGGTTTCGACATGGTCCTTGTCTCGGGTGCAGAGAAAAAATACGAGATGAGGAAACCCAGGGATACTGCTGGTCTGGCATGTATGCTGGGCTTTGAAGTTGGTGAAGCAAAAAAGACAGTTAAGGAAAACCAGTCCGGTATAGTCGAGAGAGCCGAGAAAGTGATGTCCGACAGATACGTAATTCCTGGTGTGGAGGTGGTTGATGATGAGTCTTAAAACAGTTCCGCCGACAATGAGAAAGAAACAGAGATACTTGATTTTCAAGATAGAGTCCGAGAAAAAATTTGGTATAGGTGAAGTGGTGGAAAGCATATGGGAAGAATTGCTTGGTTTCCTCGGCGAGTCAGGTGTTTCTGAAGCGGATCCTTGGATAATGAAAGATCTTTTTTACAGGGATAAGCAGGTAGCAGGTATAAAAACTGACAAGGATCATGTAGAAGAGATAAGAACAGCTTTGGCATTGATCGACGAGATAGATGGGGAAAACGTCTGTATCTATGTCAAGGGAGTTTCGGGCACTATGAAAGCCGCGAAGAAAAAGTTTATCTGAACCGTTTAGTCTTCAACTGTTTCTAGAACGATAGCGGGATAAACTTCTTCGACTCCATCAATCTTTCCAATTTTCTCTGAGATGATTTGTGAAAGTTCTTCGCCATTTTCTGCCCATATCGTGGCCATTATTGCATGATCTCCACTTGTAATTGAGACTTCTTTAACTCTTTCAAGTTTTTTTACCTTGTTGGCGACGTTTAGGAAGGACTCGGGTTTTGTGTTGATGCCTGTTATTGACACCGTATGGAAACCAAGTTTTCTTGGTTCTATCTCGATAGTGTATTTTTTGATTACTCCCTGCTCTTCCAGTTTTGAAACCCGTTTTCTCACGGCTGTCTCGCTCATATCCAGCTCTTCTGCTATTTCTGTATATGGTCTTCTGGAGTTCTCCTCCAGCATCTCAAGTATCTTCCTGTTTACTTCATCCATGTTATCTAAATTATTTATAACATATTTAAAACTTATTGTTTTGAAAAACAAATATTTTGATTTGTAATCAAAACCAAATATAGTGGAAAGGTATATAAATGTGTTTGATTAAACTAAACCTAGGTGAATAAAATGATAGAAGTAGGTGAAAAAGCACCGGAATTCGAAGAACAGGCTTTTTTCCCAAAAAAGGAAAAAATCGAAAAACTTAGGTTAAAGGATTACAGGGGCAAATGGCTTGTCCTGACTTTCCATCCTGGGGACTTCACGTTTGTATGTGCGACCGATCTGGAGGCGTTTGCCGAAAGATACGAAGATTTCCAGGAAGAAAACGCCGAGGTACTTGCTATTTCAACGGACACGGTTTTCTCCCACAAGGTCTGGTACGAGACATCGGAGAGAGTCAATAAAATACAGTACCCGATGGTAGAGGACATCAAGAAAAACGTATCCCAGGCCTTCGGTCTTCTCGGAGATGACGGAATGACACAGAGAGGAATAGTGATCGTCGATCCCAACGGAGTTGTCCAGTATGTTGCGGCGATCAATAACAGGCTAGGAAAGGACGCAAACCATGTATACACCTCCTTGAAAGGTCTTAAACACCTTCATGACAATCCAGGTGACGATGAAAACTTCGACATTATTCCAGCTTGCTGGGAAGAAGGCGACGAACCAATGAAAATAAACGTTCCCGAGGACGTTGGAGAGCTTTGATTTTTTGAGGTGATCAAAAATGGAACTAGAAGAGTATTTGAAGGAATGGTTTGAAGACGAAACCGAAGAAGCAGGTCTTTATATGGGCATGGCAAGACAGGCTGAAAGGGAAGGATACCCCGAAATAGCCCGTCAGTTCAGAGAAACAGCAATTCAAGAAGCAGAGCACGCAGGAATCGCAGCAGAACTAGCAGGTAGAATAGGTTCAACGAAAGAGAACCTTGAAAAGATGACAGAAGGAGAAGACGATGCCAATTCAACAAGAATGGAAATTGCAGAGTCACAGGACGGAGAGACGAAGGCTTACTTGATAGTTACAGCAAAAGATGAAGAAAGACACAAGAAAGCCCTTGAAGGCCTGAAGGAGAGGTTGTAACCTCTTCTTTATTTTTTTA
Source organism: Candidatus Nanoanaerosalina halalkaliphila (assembly GCA_022729335.1). Taxonomy (GTDB): domain Archaea; phylum Nanohalarchaeota; class Nanosalinia; order Nanosalinales; family Nanoanaerosalinaceae; genus Nanoanaerosalina; species Nanoanaerosalina halalkaliphila. Next base: position 1,682 of record JALDAE010000040.1, on the reverse strand, counting down.
TTTCTGTTATTATAACACTGTTATATCATTACCCGACTCCTTATTAATCCGTCCTTTATTTAAACTTTGAGAAAGAAAAATGGATTAATTCTAAATTAATGGTGAATTTACTATGCAGCTAGGAAATCAAAATATGCAGTACGACAGAGCAAAGACCATCTTCAGCCCGGATGGTAGACTTTTCCAGGTAGAATACGCTAGAGAAGCCGTAAAAAAAGGATCGACTTCAATAGGTATGACCTATGATAACGGTGTTCTTCTTATTGCAACAAGAAAAACACCTAAACTACAGGCCAGAAATCCCGAGAAGATATTTAAAGTCGATGAACACCTTGGAGTCTGTACATCCGGTCTTGTAGCCGATGGTAGAGTTCTTGTAGATGATGCAAGGGAAAAAGCACAGCAGAACAGAATGACCTATGGTGAACCGATAACTGTTCAGACACAGGCAAAATATCTTGCTGACATAAAACAGAGGTTTACACAGTACGGTGGAGTTCGACCATTTGGTCTTGCAATGCTGACAGGTGGAATAGAGGAAGGTCAGCCTGAGCTTTACCAGTCCGATCCCTCGGGAATTCTCAAGGAATGGAAAGCAATTGCAATAGGAAAAGGATCCGAAAGAGCTATGGACACATTTGAAGAAGAGTACGAGGAAGGAATGGACGAACACAGCTCAATAGAGCTAGCTGTAAAGGTTCTGAAGGAGATTGATGAAGATCTTGATGCGGAGAACATTGAACTCTGTATTATTAATGAGGAAGACAAGTTCAGAAGAGTTTCGCCTGAAGAACTGAGAGAGATGGACGTAGGATTTTAGAAATAAGGTGTAAAAATGGCAGATGACTCCATAAAGGTGGATTATAGAGGAGACAAGGATTTTGAAATCCTTGTTAAACCCGATGAGGCACTTGAATACAAGGAGGGAGACATCGATAACTTTGAAAAAATCCTATTTGTAAGGGAAGTGTTCACTGATGCGGGAGCCGCTGAGAGAGCATCTACACAGCAACTAGAGGATGAATTTGGAACTTCTAACATCCTGGAAGCTGCTAAACAGATTTTTGATCAGGGGAACCTGCAGCTAACTGCGGAACAGAAAAATCAGAAGAGAGAGGAGAAAAGAAAAAGAATCGTTTCCATGATCTCCAGAAGAGCAATGAATCCCAAAACTGACTCCCCTCATCCACCACAGAGAATCAAAAACGCCATGGAAGAAGCAGGAGTAAATGTAGATCCCATGGAAGACATAGAAAAACAGTTCGAAGAAATTGTTGATGCGATCAGACCTATTATCCCTATCTCAATGGAAGAAAAAGAGTTCGCAGTTAAAATTCCCAATGAGTACGCCGGTAAATGTTATGGGAAAATAAAGAGTCAGGCCAATGTTCTTGAAGAAGAATGGGGAGATGATGGTTTCCTGGCAAAACTCAAGATGCCTGCTGGAGCCAAAAAACAGTTGGAATCCGATATACAGAAGGTATGTAAAGGAAAAGCAGTGATAAAGGACATATGATTGAAATCCAGCTGGAAGGTGAAGTGTTGAACGTTGAAGTTTCTCTTTCTCGACGAATAATTTTACTGGGTTCCAAGGAGATCAATTTGTCCAATTACAACATAAAACATCTAAGGAAACTTTCTGATAATTCTTTTGATGAATCAAAAGCGGAAAAAGCAGTCAG
>JALDAE010000001.1 GCA_022729335.1 Candidatus Nanoanaerosalina halalkaliphila | reverse complement strand
TGGTTATCATGCTTTGGAGCGTGGTGCTCGTGAGTTCCGTAAGTGGGGTATTGGTCTTATCATGGCTTCGCAGGTTACTGCTGACTTTAAGCAGGCTGTATCGGGTAACATCATGACAGAGATACAGATGCAAACCAAATCCATGGAGGACATCAACCGTATCGAGGAGAAATACGGCGAGCAGTTTGCAAGGAGGATAACTTCCGAGGAAGTAGGAACAGGTATGATCCAGAACCCACAGTACAACGAGGGTAATCCTTGGTTCGTTGATTTCCGTCCTACCTACCACAACCCACACAAGATACCTGATGACAAGCTCGAACAGTATTTCGAGTACACCAAAAGGCTTGAAGATCTGAAGGATATCATAGACGATATGGAAGAGAAGGGAGAAGACGTTTATGATTACAATCTGGAGTTAAGGCTGGCCGAGGACAAGCTCAAAGAAGGCAGGTTCAAGATGTCCAAGATGTATATAGAGACACTTGAGGATAAATTGAAATAAAGAAAAAAAGAAGGAGATCAGTTGTGTGTGAAGTAACACTTCACTTTTTCATCTGAAATCTCCACAGGGTTCACAAAGCCCTTTCTGATAAACTGTATTACTTCTTCCTCTTTTTCAAGGTTGGACTCGCAGAAACCTTCTTTTTCCGAACCGTCGGGCATCGTTATGGTGCATTTTTTGTTGTCTTCTGCTGGAAGCCACTGTATTATGGGGAGATTGTTTTCAAGGGCGTAATCGATTCCTCCTCCGATTTTCTTAACTCCGTTTTCCCCTATCTTTATGTTGAAAAGATCCTTGAGCCTTATCTCTTTTCCTTCCTCGAAGTCGTCTTTTTCTATAATCACCGTTACACTGTTTTCTTCGGGTTCCACCTTTATCTCTCTACAGCCTCTTTCAGGGAATTCAGGGTGTAGATCAGCTTCAGCTACCTTTGTTTCCTCAACGTTCTCGACTTCAAGTTCTACAGGGTCCTCGACAAAGAAGTACCTGTCAGCCTCCTCGTCAATTATCTTTCTGTTCTCCGTGTACAGGCTGTCCACAGGAACTTTAACATTGCTTTCGGACATTCCAAACGAAAGAACGAAGTTACGTATCGCCTCAGGTTCGAAACCTCTTTTCTTCAGAGACTTTAATGACCATGTCCTTGGGTCTTCCCACCCGGTGTAGGTTCCCTCATCGATCTTTCTCTTTGCATCGGAAGTCGATATCTTGATTCCCTCGATGTTCATGAGTCCGTGGTTAAGTATCTCGGGCTCCTCCCATCCAAGCAGATCCCACATGTATCTCTCCATCTTGTTCTCCATCATGAGGTCTTTACCTCTCAGTATATGGGTCATGCCTAACTTGTTGTCATCAATAGCCCATGAGAACTCCAGCATCGGCCACACATCGTACTTCCTTCCGACCCTTGGATGGTCGACGTGCGAAACTCTCAGAAGAACTCTGTCTCTGAATGCAGGGTCCTTGTGCTGCATATCTGTTTTTAGTCTTACCACTGCTTCTCCCTGGTCGAACTCTCCGTCAAGCATTTTTTGCCAGTCTTCCAGGTTTTCTTCAACACTTCTGTTTCTGTGTGAACATTCTATACCTTCTTTACGGTTTTTTCTAAGTGTCTCTGCATCGCACTTGCATACGTAAGCCCAGTCATTTTTGAGGAACTTCTCTCCGTACTCGTAAAACATCTCCATCCTGTCTGACTTGTAAATCACTTCATCTATGTCAACTCCCAGCCATTCAAGGTCTTTAGGGATCTCTCTGTATGCTTCAGGTATGGGTTTTTTCTCCTCGCTTCCCGCGGTGTCGTCGATAACCAGGTAAAGCTTTCCACCGTACTTCTTGACGTATTCATCGTTAAGAACGGACATCCTGGCATTCCCTATATGCAGCATACCCGAAGGAAAGGGAGCAAGCCTCATAACCACTCCTTTTTCTTCGTCTACGTTTGGTAGTTCTGGAAGACCTTCTTTATGCTCTTTTTCGAAGTATTCGTGCTCTTCCATTTCTTGCTGGACGTCTTCATCCGAAAGCTGGTTGACCTCTTCAACCACCTCTTCGGCCTTTTGCACGACTTCTCCCGCGTTTTCCTTTAGTTCTGGTTCATCAGCAAAAACCTTGCCGATGACAGCTTCTTTCTGGGCCTCCCCGTAGTCAGCCCTGTTCTTTAGAGCATACTTCCTAATAAGGTCTTCCATAAGTTACACCTTGTAAACTAAAACTCTATAGTGTTTCCGTTTTCAAGGAGGAAAAGATCCTCGTTGAGTGTGTATCCTTCCTCTCTTGCAAGTGTGACGTGAGATGCAAGCATCTCGGTTGTTCCGTGGCTAGGAATAAAGTTTTCGGGATCGAGCATCATCAATAGATCTCTACAGTCTTCTCTCTTTGCGTGTCCAGAGACGTGGACTTCACTGATAACTCTTCCTCCCTCTCTCTTAATCATCTTGTCAAGCCTGTATCTGCTGGCTCTGTTAAGAGGACTTGGGATTACTGAAGAAGAGAAAATCACGTTGTCTCCTTCTTCTATCTCGATAGGGTAATCTCCCTTTGCGATCCTTGTGAGGGCTGCTCCTGATTCTCCCTGGTGACCTGTACATATGACTAACCACTCTTCTTTTTCCTTTGATATCTTTTCAAGCAGTTCGTTAGTCTCGTCCCAGTAGCTCACAACTTCCACATCATCGAGATCGATCATGCCAAGATCTTCGGCGGAGTTCGTGTACTCTTTCAAAGATCTTCCTATCAGAGCAACTTTTCTTCTTCCATCGTTTGCCTCAAGAATACTTGTAAGACGTTCTATGTGTGAGGAAAATGTCGTGATGAAAACCCCTCTGTCGTCTTCATATGCCTGGTCAAGAGTATGTACAAGCTCTGTGCTCACTATACTTTCTGACATACATCTTCCTGGTTCGTCAACTCTTGTTGAGTCTCCAATAAATACTTCAACTCCTTCTTCTCCAAGCTCTCTCAATCTCTCGTAATCAGGAGTATCTCCGAGAACCGGATCGTCGTCGAGTCTGTTGTCCAGTCCGTATACCATAGTACCTTCGTCTGTATGTACTACAGGCATCACTGCACCAGGAATTGAATGTGTTATGTTTACAAATTCTATCGCTATACCTTCGCTAGCCTGGTAACTTTCTCCAGGTTCCATCTCGACAAGCTCGTTGTCAAGACCTTTCCTGTCGTTATCGACCTTTCTTTTGATAACGCTCATAGTGAAAGGACTTGCGATTATGGGGCAGTCGTAGGAACCGGCCAGTTTTGGAACAGCTCCGACGTGGTCAAGATGACCGTGCCCTATAACTATTGCCTTGACTTTTTCCTTCTTGTCGTGAATTTTTGAATCGTCAGGTATAGCACCTGTCTCTATAGTTTCCTTAGTAGATAGTTCTTCAATTTCTTTGTCATTTTCAATGACTTCTTCCATGTCATAACCCATATCGATAAGAACTATACCGTCATCAACTTCAACAGCGGTCATGTTCTTTCCGACCTGGTTATATCCACCTATTGCGTGTATTTTCATTGTTATTACCTCATTTAAATTTAAAAAAAGATACTTAATCGTAAAACAAAATTAATCTTCCTTAATATTCTTGAACCTCAATCCTTATAAAACATATAAAAAGTGGTTCCTGCCAAGAAAAGTAACACTAGAAAAGGCGCGGTCAAACCTGTGGAACCCACTATACCTTCATCGTGAGCTACAGGATCTACAATAACTGTTACCGTATCATGGTCGTCTAAATGAGTCTTTTCAGAAACTGCCTCGGATATAAGCTCAGCCTGACCCTGCTGGATACCTGTTATGTCTCCTGACATTGTTGATGTGGCACGATAACTGACCTGCCTCTCCTCACCTGGGTCCAGCTCGAGTCTGCATTCCAGGTTCTGGTCACAACATAAGCTTTCACTGTTAAAATCACAATTTTCAAGGTCTGTAACATCGTCATAAGAATCCAGCAATTCCAAATCTATAAGAGACAGGGCATCTCCCCTGAACTCAACGTTCAGGATATCTTTGTCTGCAAGGGGATTGTATACTCTGACAAAAAAGTCGTTTGAATCCCCGAGGTTTAGGCGCATATCATCAAGAGGTGTCTCGCCTTGACCTGTGACACCTGCGGAAAGAAACATAATAATAAAGAGAGTTATCAAAAAAACCGAATATATTCTTCTCATATTTTTATAATGGCTTAAAGAGGTTTATTAAAATATATGTTAATCAAAACAGATACCTGCGAAACCTGTTGTTTTTGTTTTTAGAATTTTGTCAGGAGTTCTTACTTTGTGGCCAAAAAGATGGAATGTTTTTCCATCGCCTAAAATCTCTAGACCTGTCGATACAGCTCTCCAACCGCTTAAATTATAGTTTTGACCTCTCTTCCTAAATTTTTCTCGATTTATATCATCTCTTAAACATCTCAGTATGTTTGAATCATATTTTTTGATCATTTTTTGGTCTTTGTCTGAAGTTGCAAGGTTTGAACAGGTTATCAAGAGATCCTGAGGGTTCAAAATATCTTCTATTGTTTTTACTGCATCTTCCCATTTATCATCTTCCGCACTGTTGTTGATCATTATCGGTACAATCTTGAAATCATCTAGCTTCATCTGGAGAAAGATTGTCTGCATCTCGACGAACGGGATGTGGAAAAGATCATCTCTTTTTTCGAAGTTCTCGGCCAGTTTTAGCTGTGTGGTAAAGTTTTTGTCGACTTCAACAGTTCCAAGAGGAGTTTTGAAACTTTCTTCCACAAAACTGATTTCGGGACCTGTATTTATGGGAGCGTTTCCGATTATCACCGCGTTGTTAAACTTTGAAAGATCTAGTGCCGAGTACAACCTACCGTATACCTCCCCGCAGTCCGAAAGACCTTCCTCGGGAGCAACAACTAGATCAGGTTTTATGCCGAGTCTTGGATTTTCCCCCAGAAATTCTTTCAGATCTTTTTCAAGAGTGTGTGGATTGTTGGGATAGTACCCCGATGAACTTTCAAACATAAGAAATTATAGGGAAGAGGAATGAATAAAACTTTTCACTCGCTTTCCTCTTCGACTGATTCGTCAGCTTCGAAGTCCTCTATCTCGTAATCGAAATCCTCGTCGGACTCGATTTCTCCCCTGTTCTTCAAGTATTCTCTTGCAAGAAGGTAGTATACTAGTGCAAGAGACTTCCTGCCCTTGTTGTTGCAAGGGATAGCATAGTCGATATAGTCCAGCTTGTTGACAGTGTCGCAAAGCGAAACTACAGGGATCCTTGCATCAGTTGCTTCGTCCGCAGCCTGACTGTCTTCTATAGGGTCCGTTATGACAACTATCTTCGGCTCCTGGAAATCGTCGTTGTTGGGATTCGTAAGTGTGCCTGGCATGAACCTTCCGTAGATGTTCTCTGCACCGGTTGCCTCGGAAAACTTGACAACAGGTTTCTGTCCTATCTCTTTCCTTGAAATCACCAGGATATCCTCCGGTTCGTACCTTGCCAAAAACTTTCCGGCAATCTCAATCCTGTTATCTGTTTTTTCCAGATCAATTATAGCGAGCTTGTTTTTCTTCACTCTGTAAATGAAGGGCTTCATATCTTCTACCCTTCTCCTTGTACCGATGTTAGCACCTGCTGAAAGATACTTTTCTTTTTCAATAAGCATAGTGATTCCTCCTATTTAAGTCACTAAAAGACATTACGAGTAAATATTTATAAAATCCCTTCCGGGTTGGTCCACCAATAAAAAGTTTGTTGTCCATATCTGAAGAACATGAAGCTGATAGATAACCACTGCCACCTGGACTTTCCACAGTACGATGAGGACAGGGAAGAAGTCATGGAGGAATGCAAGGAAAAACTGGAACTAGTGGTGAACTCGGGTTCCTCTCCTGAAAACAACAAAACCACTCTTGAACTTTCAAGAGAACACCAGGGTTTCGTCTATCCCACTATGGGCATGCACCCTGTAAAGATAGATGGTATGGATGAAGGAGATATAGAAGAGATTGTTAATAGCATAAAGCAACATGAGGATGAGATAGTTGCTGTTGGTGAGATAGGGATGGATTTTCATCATGAGAGTTCAAAGGAAGGCAGGAAGAAACAGGAAAGGATTTTTAGAAGGCTTCTAAAGTTGGCTGAGGAGCTCAAAATGCCTGTAGTTGTTCACTCGAGGGACGCGGAGAAACAGGTTCTGGATATTCTGGATGAATACGACCTTGAATCAGTGATCCTCCACTGTTTCAACGGAAACACGGATCTGGCAGAAAAAGCTGTTGAAAGAAATTACTTCATATCCATAACTACCCAGGTACTATACTCCAGCCGTGTTCAGGAGTTAGTAAAAAGCACGCCGCTTGAAAACATTATTCTTGAAACCGATGCCCCGTATCTTTACCCCGGTGATTCGAGGAATTTCCCTTACAAGGTTTATGAGTCCCTTGAAAAAATCTCCGATATTCTTGGAAAAGAAAAGGAGGAGCTGGCAGATATTTTTAACAGAAACACAAGAGATGCATATCTTCAGGCGTTCTGACAGGAAAACTTTTAACATTTAAATACAACTTTAAAATCATGGCTGTCAAAAAGAAAGAGGAAGATCTTAAAGACGTTAAACATTTTATATTTGATCTTGATGGAACGGTTTGGCATTGGAACAGACTTATACCTGGTGTCAAGCAGACTATAAGGAGATTAGAGGCTAAAGGAAAAAACATATACTTTTTGACCAATAATTCCATACTTACAAGAAAGGAGTTCGCCGAGAAGCTATCCGATCTAGGTCTCAAGACCGAAGTTGATAATGTTCTCTGTACATCTTATGCGACAGCCCAGGTTTTTGCGGACAGGAACATCGATGAGGCATACGTGATAGGGGAAAAAGGCCTTCTGGATGAACTCGGAAGGGAGCACATAACCAAGTCAGAGGATGCGGATCATGTCATAGTCGGAGTTGATAGGAACTTCAGTTACTGGAAGATGGCCAAGGCCGCCGAAGCAATAAGGTACGGAGCAAAACTTTGGACAACAGCCTACGGTGAAAACTTCAGAGCAGGAGACAGGATGTTGCCGGGTACCGGAGCAATTCTTGAATCAGTAAAGAGAGCCGCTGAAACCGAAGAGGCTGAATTAGTCGGGAAGCCTTCGGATCACATGGTAAAGATAATAAAAGATGAATTTCCGATTTTTAGGGAAAGAACCGCTCTAATCGGTGATCACATCCATACAGATGTGGTGACAGGTAACAAGATGGGGATAAAAACAGGCCTGGTTCTTGGAGGAACTTCCAAGAAAGAAGATCTTAGGGACATAGAAAATATAGAGAAACCCAACTTTGTTTTCAAGGATTTCAAGAGGATACTGAAAAAGGTCTGATGCCTAAAGACCTTTCTCCTCAAGATACTTTTTCAGCTTTTCTATAGCTTTTTTTCTATGCGATATTTCCTCTTTAACAGAGAAGTCTTCCGCAAAAGTTTTGTTTCTTCCCTCGGGAATGAATACAGGGTCGTAGCCGAAACCAGAGTCTCCTCTAATTTTTCTAGAGATTCTGCCCTTACAGACCCCTGATAATGTCTTTGTGTCATCTTTTTCCGGAAAATATATTGCTATACTGGTCTTGAAATAGGCGTCTCGTTCTCCTATATCCTTCAAAAGTTTTAGAAGGCCGTGGTTACCACATTTTTCAAAGAAGTAACTTGATACAGAGCCAGGGAAACCACCAAGAGCGCTCACATAAAGTCCTGAATCCTCGACCATCACAGGTTCTTCGATATTTGATTCGTTGTAGGCATCCACCGCTTTTCTTCTTGAGACTTTTTCCACGTCTTCATGATCCATTTCCGCTAAATCTATGTCTATTCTTTTTAATGTGACTTCAAAGCTTTCCAGAGCGTTTTTGAACTCTTTGACTTTGCTGTCATTCCCTGTCGCAAAATAAAGTTCCATGTCAGTTTAATAGTTCTGAAAGTTTAAATTTTTTTAATCAGAAGTCGGTTACAAGGTAAAACTAAAAAACTTCGGAGTTAAACCAAACAGACAGGTGATCAGCCTTTAGTGAAAAAAAGATAGTCACTTCGGCACTTCCATACATACACGGTATACCACATCTCGGTAACATAGCAGGTTCGCTTCTCCCGGCTGACATATACAGCAGGTTTCTGGATGTGGCAGGAGTTGAAAACATATCTATTTGTGGTTCTGACGAACACGGCACACCACTTGAGCTTGCTGCACTAGAGGAAGGGAAAAAGCCCGAAGTTTATGCTGATGAGCAGCATAAAAAAGTTAAAAATGTTATAAAAGATTTCAATATCGATTTCACTCTTTATGGACGCACTCACACAGAGTACAACCGGAAACAGACGCACAAAATGTTTCGAAAGCTTTACAAGAACGGGTACATAACAGAAAAAACACAGGAGATGCCCTACTGTCTGGACTGCGAGCGTTTTCTTCCGGACAGATACATAGAGGGAGAATGTCCGCACTGCGGAGGACTTGCCAGAGGAGACCAGTGTGACGAACAGGGATGCGGCAAACTTCTAGAACCCGAGGAAATAATTGATCCATACTGCACTATATGCGAGGGCAAAAAAATAGAGTTCAGCAAGACAAAGAACCTTTACCTGCAGCTTCCCAAGTTCGAAGAAAGGCTCAAGGAGTGGATGGAAAAAGGAGATCATGTGCCGGACAACGTGAAAAAAGAGGTAAACAACTTGCTCGAGGAAGGCCTTGAGGACAGATGTATCACAAGAGATATCTCATGGGGCTTCGATATCCCGACAGAAGGCCTTGAAGGAATAGACGATGATATTTACGAAGACAAAGTCCTGTATGTATGGTTCGATGCTCCTATCGGCTATATTGGTATAACAAGGCAGTACTTTGATTCCAAGGGAGATGAAGAAAGATGGACTGATTACTGGAAAAACCAGGAGGCAGAGACGATATACAGCATCGGAAAAGACAACACCATTTTCCACACCATTATATGGCCTTCTATTCTTTTAGGTCAGGAAGAAAATTACAACTTGCCTGATTACGAGTTCATACAGCAGTTCCTGCTTTCCGGAGAGGTCCAGTTCTCCAAATCAAGGGGTACAGGTCTTGATGCATGGACAGCCCTGGACATGCTTCCTGCTGATTACTGGAGATACTACATTTCCTCCATACTTCCTGTCGGTCAGGACTCAAAGTTTTCATGGGAGGATTTCGAGGCAAGGGTGAACAATGAGCTCAACGACACCGTTGGAAACTATGTAAACAGAGTTATTAGTCTGGCCGAAAAATGGTTCGAGAACAGGGTACCGAACATAGAGGTATCTGATCTGGAGGAGGATTCCAGAGAATTTCTTTTTGGAGATGAAGGTATTTCGGAAAAAGTGAATGATTTCTACGATACAGTGGAAAAAGACAAAGATCTTAGAAAAGGACTTGAAGAAGCTGTATCGATAGCAAGAAAAGGAGACGAGTTTCTATCCAGAAAAGAGCCATGGAAAAACGAGGATGTCCAGGAAGACGTCATTTATGCATGCCTGCAGTCTCTGAAACCGCTTGCGGCCGCACTTTATCCCTACATACCGGAGTCATCCAGAAAGATATGGGATATGCTGGCCATTGAAGAAGAAATATCGGGTGGTGTCGACCTGCTTGGAGAATTTGTGGAGAGAAAAGGCCTTCTAGAAGGAGGAAAACAGCTCGGAGACAAGGAGCTGCTTTTCCACAAAATAGACCGTGAGAAACTTAAAAAACAGCTTGATGAAAGTTCTGAAGATGAAGAAGGTGATAAAATGGACGAAATAAGTTTCAAAGAGTTTCAAAAACTAGACATGCGAACCGCAACAATCGAAAAGGTGGAGGATCATCCCAACGCCGACAAACTTTACATCCTCAAAATAAACGTTGGAGATGAAATAAAACAGAGCTGCTCGGGTCTCAAGGATCACTACACTCCAGAGGAACTGGAAGGGAAGAAAGTAGTTGTTCTGAACAACCTTGAAACAGCAGAACTTAGAGGAGAGAAATCAGAGGTTATGGTTCTGGCAGCAGACGATGACGACAAAGAGGTTAAACTAGTTGAACCTGATGAAGACATCAGAGACGGGGTTCAGGTCGTATAATCTATTCGGAACCCGGATCTCCGTTTTCCTCTATTCTTTTCTTGTACTTCTCCATCACATTGTCCAGTGCAATATCTAGATCGATGTTAAGACTGTTCGCAAGTACAATCAGTGAGAAATAGAGGTCTCCCAGCTCTTCCTCCAGGTATTCCGTTTTTTCTATTTTTTCCTTGTCCCCGTAATCTGTCTGAGCGATTATCTGTTTTGAAACCTCTCCTAGTTCGGATACTAGGTCCATGAACCGGTATTCGGGTTCTATGTAGAGGCCGTAATGCTTCACAAATATGTCAACTTCTTCCTGTCTGGCCATATAAAAAAATGGTCGATTGATTATTAAAAATTAAACCGGAACTTTGCTGCGGGAGGTAAGTAGTGGAAATAACTTTTCTTGGAACCGGTGGATGCCGTGTCTGTATGCTGAAGCAAAGGAGACAGACAGGAGGTATGATTTTTAATGAAGAAGGATTCATGATGTCAGTTGATCCAGGGCCGGGAGCTCTGGTTCACGGTATAAAGAACGGTATCGATCTGGGAGACCTGGACGCTATATTTGTTTCTCACCCTCACTTGGATCATGAAGGCGACGTTGAAGTTATGATAGAGGCTATGACACACGGATGTATTTCAAAAAAAGGCTATTTGATATCCAACAGGGATTATCTATCCAACAACAATGTGCACAGCGCAATAAGCAACTACCACAGAGAGGCAATAGAAAAAGAGGTATGCGTTGAAGAAGGAGACGTTCAAAAGCTTAAAAACGGTCTCAGAATGGAAATAAAAGAAGTAATACACAAGGATGTTATAACAACCGGTTTCAAACTTTCCAGAGATGGAAAAACTTTTTCCTATATCCCTGATACTTCTATGTTCGATGGCCTGATAGAAAAATTTGATGGAAGCGATTACATGGTCATAAGCTGCCCGAGAACCCATAAAGTAGACTGGATAGGTCATCTAGGTCTAAAAGATGTTGTGGAGATAGCTGAAAAAATCAATCCCGAAAAGATATATATCAACCATCTTTCGAATGATTTCATCGATCATTTCGAAGAAGAAAAGAGATGGATTGCTGAACAGGGAATGGACGACACGATAAAGATTCCTGATGACAACCAGTCTGTTGAGATAGATTTATGAGTTATTCCCTGTCTTTTAAAAGATCTTCAACTTCTTTCCTTATGCTTTCAAGGTGTTCGTTTATACTCTCAATTTTTTCCTGCTTCGATTCCTGCTGAGACTCAACTTCTTTCTTGTTGAGGTTTTTTGCTTTTTCCAGTATCTCCTCTGATTTTTTGATGTGCTCTTTTCCGATTTCTTCTGACATAAATGAAAGATAGTTTTTCAGGTTTAACAAGTTTTTCTCGAGAAAAACAGAATATTACTGGGATCTTTTAAATTTGTTAAAATAGGGGAGGCCTTACGGTAATTATAAAAAATCTGGTTTCAAGGTTTTAAACAGGTAAAAAACAGGTGCGTGACCAATGAGTGAAGATTTTCCCAAGAACTATGATTCGGATGCAGTTGAAAAAAAGTGGAGAGAAAAATGGAAGGAGATGGATATCTATGCTTACGATCCCAACTCCGATAAACCGACCTATTCGATAGATACGCCTCCGCCGTATGTATCGGGAGATCTTCACGTGGGTCACGCGATGAGCTATACTCAGGCGGAGTTTATAGCCCGTTACAAGAGGATGCAGGGATTCAACGTTTTTTACCCTATGGGTTTTGACGACAACGGTTTACCTACGGAGAGATACGTCGAGAGAAAGCTAGATGTTGACAAACACGAGATTGGGAGATCCGAGTTTATCCAGAAATGTATAGAGGTTACTAAAGAAGGAAGGGAGAACTACCGAAATATATGGAACCTTCTTGGTATCTCTGTAGACTGGAACCTGCTTTACACAACTATAAGCGATGAGTCTCAGAGAGTCTCCCAGCTTTCCTTCAAAGATCTTTACGAGAAGGACAGAGTTTATAGAAAGGAAGATCCTGTTATATGGTGTCCTGAATGTAAAACAGGGCTTGCACAGGCAGACATAGAGGATGAAGAAAAGAATGCATTTCTCAATCATTTAAAATTTCCGTATACTGACAGGGAAGACAGTATCAAGATATCAACTACCCGTCCCGAACTTCTTTCATCATGCGTCGGTGTCTTTGTACATCCTGATGATGACCGATATCAGGGAATTGTTGGAGATACCGTGGAAGTACCGGTTTTTGGCCAGGAAGTCGAGATAATGGAGGACCACAAGGTGGATCCCGAGTTCGGATCCGGAGCTGTCATGGTCTGTACTTTTGGAGACAAGACCGATATCGAGTGGTGGAAGGACCACGACCTCGATCTGAAGATATCGATAAACGAGGACGGAACCCTCAATGAGAGAGCTGGAGAGTACGAGGGTATGGAAGTAGAAGAAGCTAGGGAAGAAATAGTTAAAGAGCTGGAAGAAGAAGGCTTCCTAGAGGACAGGGAGGAGCTTGAGCACGCTGTACAGGTTCACGAAAGATGCGATCACCCTGTCGAGTACTACCTTGCTGACCAGTGGTTCGTCAAGATGCTGGATATAAAAGAAGAGCTCAAGGAAAGAGCTGATGATGTCGAATGGTATCCCGAGTTCATGAACAAAAGATTCGACGAGTGGACCGACGGTCTCAAGTGGGACTGGTGTGTTTCGCGCCAGAGGTTCTACGGTGTTCCTTTCCCTGTGTGGTACTGTGAGAACTGTGAAGAAATTGTATTGGCTGAAGAAGATGACATGCCTGTACAGCCCAATGAAGAAGAACCTCCTGTTGATGAATGCCCTGAATGCGGTTCAGAAAGTTTTGAACCCGAGACTGATGTGATGGACACATGGTACACATCTTCACTGACCCCTCTGATAAACTCACACTGGAAATCCGAAGAAGAGAACATGGACATATATCCGATGGATCTAAGGCCCCAGGGATACGATATAATAAGAACCTGGGCGTTTTACACCGTTCTGAAAAGCCATCTTCATACTGATTCCGTTCCATGGAAAAATATCATGATATCCGGCATGGGTATGGCCGAAGAAGGAAAGTCTTTCTCCAAATCCAAGGGAATAGTTGTCCAGCCAGAGAAAATAGTTGACAAGTACTCGGCGGATGCATTGAGATGGTGGTCCTCAAAGGTCAAACTTGGAGAAGACCTTGTTTTCAGGGAGGACGACCTTGTTGCGGGTCAGAAGCTTGTCACAAAACTCTGGAATGTTGGAAGGTTCCTCGACCAGTTCATCGAGGATGAACCAGAGAAACCAGAAAGCATGGGGGTTATGGACAGATGGCTGTTGATGGAGCTCGATGAAACGGTTGAAGAGGCTACGGACTGGTTCGAGGAGTGCCAGTACAACCGCTCAAAAGAACTTGTAAAGCAGTTTTTCTGGCACGATATGGCAGATAACTACCTGGAAATCGTCAAGAGGAGGCTCTACGATGGAGACGAAAGAGCTCTTTATGTGATGTACCATGCTTTCCTCGAAACATTGAAGATGCTGGCACCTGTAATGCCCTTCGTAACAGAAGAGATATATAACAGGATGTACAGAGAATATGAGGGTTCAGAATCAATTCACTGTGAGAGCTGGCCTCAAGTTCAGGATTACGGTTATCTTGAATCTCACGAGACCGGTGAACTGGGAGTTGAGGCAATATCCGCTTTGAGAAAGTATAAGTCAGAGCAAAACTTGTCTCTGAATGCAGATATCGAAGAAGCTAGGATTTACGGGCCGAAAAACCTCGAGCAAGTGAAGAAAGATATAATGAAAGCCATGTCTGTTGAAAACCTTGAAATTTCGAGCGAAGAACCCGAGCTTGAGCAGAGAATAGAATCGATAGACCTTGATTACTCCGTTCTTGGTCCGAAGTACGGAGGAAAAGTCAAGGAGATAGAGGAAAAGATCGATGAAATTGAGGAGAAAGATATCGAGGACGGAAAGATAGAGATAGCGGACGCCGTTCTTGAAGAAGGCGAAGATTTCGAGGTTAACAGGAAGTACAGGCTTAAAGGCGAGGAAGGAGATATAGTTCAGACGGAGAACTGCGTCGTTCTTGTAAGATAGCCTGGGATTTCTTGGTTATTTAAAAGTTTGAAGGCAAAAGTTTTCGTGAGAGGTATTAATTTCAGATGGTCATGGACAAACATCAATTATCAAAGGTGCTGGAAGAGCTTTCCGATCACAGAGGCAGGAATACAGAACTGGTGAGCCTATATATTCCTCCAGAATATGACATCAGGAAAATCATCAATTTTTTGAACTCCGAGCAGTCCGAAGCACAGAACATAAAATCAAAGAACACAAGAAAAAACGTTATATCCGCACTTGAAAAGATGGAGAGACGTTTAAAGAATGCAGGAGAGATTCCTGATAATGGTATAGCGCTTTTTTCAGGCAACGTTTCGGAACAGGAGGGAAGACCGGATATACAGATGTGGGAGGTTGAACCACACGAGCCAATAGAGTCAAGAAGGTACAAGTGTGACAAGGAGTTTCTTCTGGAACCTCTCGAGGACCTACTTATAGACAAGGAAGTATACGGCATGATATGTATAGATAAATCTGAGGCAGCTATAGGATATGTAAGAGGAAACCACCTGACCGTGGAACACACACTTGAGTCCCAGGTACCGGGAAAGACTACAAAGGGAGGTCAGTCCCAGCAGAGGTTCGAGAGGATACGTGAGAATTTATACGATACTTTTCTAAATCAGGTTGCTGATAAGGCCAAGCAGGCCTTTCTCCAGAAAGCAAGAGATGATGAATTACTGGGGCTTATCGTCGGTGGCCCTGGTTTTTCAAAGGAGGATCTCACCGAGAAAGATTACCTTCCAAAGGAGCTGCTTGAAAAACTCCTTACAACAATTGGAACTAATTATTCCGGAGAAGAAGGGCTTAAAGAACTTTTGAACAAGGCCGAAGACGTTATCCAGGAATCCGAGGCTATAAGGGAGAAACAGAAAGTGAATCAGTTCCTCGTGAATCTGAAAAAAGAAAACGGGAAATCAGTCTTTGGGCTTGAGGATGTGGCAAAAGCTCTTCAGATGGGAGCGGTCGATACTTTGCTATTTTCCGAGGACTTTGAGAAGAAGGAAGCCAGGTTTGAATGCCCGGAATGCGGGAAAGAAGAGGTAAAGCATATCTCCGATTTTGAAGCCGAGAACGAGAGCCACAGCTGTGAGGAGTGCGGTGCTAACATGGATCTCGAGGAGAAAAAAGACGTGGTCGAGATGTTTCAGAAAAAAGCATCCCAGATGGATTCATCGGTTATGATAATATCCAGACAGCACGAAGAAGGGGAAAGGCTGTGGAATATGGGAGGAGTAGCAGCAATATTGCGCTACAGGATAAGGTAAATTAGTTTCTAGACATCCTTTATACCGTAGAATACGGTCATCAATCCTTTCATACCTATAATGATTCCGAACACTTGAGACAGATGTACCATTGTCCCTGTGTACGTGGTTGCAAAATACATGGTTGAACCTGCTATGATATCAACGATACCTGCGAAAAATGAAATCGGTCCTTTCCATACAGGTATTTTGAATATCGAGGTAATTCCCCTGAAAAGTATAAAAACTGCAATAGAGATTTTCAGCCAGTTCGGCATCCAGAAATCTCCCAGAAAAAATATGACGGCGGCGGGTATATCAAAATATCCTAACATATCCAACAGTTTTTCCATATCTTGGTTTAAGTTTATTTTGTTTCAATAATTACAGTTTCGTCAACAGCGTTTTTTAGAGCTGTAGAGAGGCCCTGATCAACACATACAATAGCTGTGTCCTTGTTGTGTTCTTTGGCTTTTTGAATAACTGGAAGGAAATCTGTGTCTCTTGTTGCCAGAGCTATTATATCGATCTTTTCGTTGTATACTGATTCCATGACTTCGACTGCCATGTAGACGTCAACATCTTTTTCTTCTTTTTCTTCTCCTGCAACTCCTACTTCTGGCTCAAAACCCTGTGAGATCACTGCCTCAACAAGTTTATCGCTTGCGTACTGGTTCAAGAACACCTTTCCGATTTTAACATCGCCAAGCGATTCACAGCCTTCTCTCAGATCATCAAGATCTATGTCGAACTCGTTTCTGATAATGTTTGGTCCGTCAACAAAAACAGCAACATTTTTTCCGTCCTTACTTTCTTTGAAAAAATCTAACATACTTTAATTTTCTCTACAAGTTTTTTTAAACATATCCGTTGTTCGTATGGACACAGAACAGTTGTTTTACAAAACAGATTATGAGATACATGTGTTTTATTGTAATCGCTATTTGTTTCCTGAGAGCAATAAAAAACCAATAATTAGAGGGAGATAGTTATAAAAGGAAGATAAACAAAGAATTGTTTAAGGAGAAGAGGGGTAAGATGACAGATAAAGGAGACAAACTTGATTCCGACATGCAGCATATAAAGGAAACAGTGACAGGCTCCAATGAAGAAGGAGATGATGAAGATTATTACTATGAGGACTCGGACGAGGTCGAAATCGAAGAGTCCGGAGAGATAAAAGAACAGGAGAATGAAGAACAGTACGAAGAAATCGAATACAGAGAAGAGCCAGAGGAAGATAAAGCTGAAGATGCGGAAGAAGATGATTTTCTGCCTGAACCTCCATCAGGATCGAGTCAAGAAAATTCTGAAGAAGAAACAGTTGAAAGGAGAGATCGAGGTGTGGAAAGACAGACGACACCACAAGAACCACCTGAGAAAGAAGAGGAAGACAGAAACATAGATGAGATGCTGATTCCTAAAACCAAAAAGATCGAAGTACCTGACATAGAGACAGGTCCTTTGTTTATCAGGGTCAAAAAGTTTAGGAAGACCAAAAGGACATTGCAAGATATGTATGATATTGGAGATGATCTCAGGACCAAGATGGCAGGTCTTAAAAGCACTCTTGACGAAGACAGGAGGACGAGCGGTGATGTGAAGGAGATGCTTGAGGATCTCCAAGACTCTCTGGAATCTATCAAAGGAAACGTCCACCCCGACGAAAAATAATTTTTCTCTCTTGGAAGGAGAACATTTTATAAATTTTAAGTTGTAAATCTGATTAGAACCGATGACGCCCTTAGTGGCCTAAAGAGGTGTAAATCAAAGATGAGTTATACAGAATTCGAAGTACCAGAAAGCCTTGCAGAAAAGACCTACGAGGCAGTGGAAAAAGCTAGAGATACTGGAAAAATCAGGATAGGCACAAACGAAACAACTAAATCGATTGAAAGAGATAACGCTGATCTTGTTGTAATAG
Source organism: Candidatus Nanoanaerosalina halalkaliphila (assembly GCA_022729335.1). GTDB lineage: Archaea > Nanohalarchaeota > Nanosalinia > Nanosalinales > Nanoanaerosalinaceae > Nanoanaerosalina > Nanoanaerosalina halalkaliphila. The sequence goes on along the minus strand of JALDAE010000001.1, from coordinate 38,609 downwards.
CAGAGGATGTAGAACCTGCTGAAATCGTTATGCACGTTCCTGCTCTTTGTAAAGAGAAGGATATTAGCTATATATATGTTGGTAGCAAAGAAGAGCTTGGGATGGCTGCAGGAATAAAGGTACAAACTGCAACCGTTGCAATAGCTGACGTGGGAAGTGCAGAAGACGATATTGAAGAGATCGAAGAAAAAGTCGAAGAACTAAAGGAGTGATGAAAAATGGCAGTACCAGCAAAAGTTGTACAGATACTCAGGAACAGTGGAGCCAGAGGTATCTACAAGATCAGGTGTAAGGTCATAGAAGGTGACGAAGAAGGCAAGATACTTGTCAGAAACGTCATGGGGCCTGTAAGAGAAGATGATATACTGATGCTAAGAGAAACAAGGATGGAGGGCCGATAAAAATGGAATGTGACTACTGTAGCACCGAGGTATCGAAGACTTCCGGCAAGATGCTAGTGATGAACAGTGGAAAAAGGCTCTACTTTTGCTCATCCAAGTGCGAGAAAAACTGGTCCAAGGGCAGAAACCTTGGATATGCCAACAGGGAGAAGTAAGATTTCTCTCCTTTAATTTTAATGCCCCGATAGTGTAGTCCGGCCAATCATCTCGGCCTTTCGAACATCTATCGAAAGAACTGAGTTCATGGTTCCTGCTCATGGATCATGAACGATGATCTGATATGAGCGTGTAAAGATAGCCGAAGACCCGGGTTCAAATCCCGGTCGGGGCATATTTTAATTTCTTCGAATAATTCTGCTTGAAATATTTCTGAACAATTTAAAAAACATCGATTCCAAAGACCTGTTTAGGGAGGGAACAACAAAAGTATGAAAGTGGCTTTACTGGGTCCTGAGGGAACTTACACCCACCAGGCAACAAGAAAACACTTTGAGGATTTTAATCCGATTTTCTGTTCGACTATTGAACAGGTATTTGACTCAAGTGCAGAAAAAATAGTGGTGCCCTTCGAAAACACACTTGGAGGAGGTATATCTGAGACCATAGATTTTCTGAGAGAGAAAAATTACGCTATAGAGTCCGAGGAAAAAATAAGTATCGATCATGTTCTATTGTCCAAAGAAGACAAAATTTCAGAAGTGGATAAGGTTGTTTCCCACCCTCAGGCATTTAACCAGTGCCGGAAGTATCTTTCTGACAGGGACTGGACAAAAAAAGAATCAACATCCACAGCACAGGCAGCAAAAAATCTGGGAGAGAATGAAGCAGCTATTGCATCAAGACTGGCTGGAAAGATTAACGGTTTGAACGTTCTGGAAGAAGATCTGCAGGACATGAAATCCAACGTGACAAGGTTCATGGTTCTAGGAGAGGAACCGGGTGAAGGAGACAAAACCGGTTTGATACTTGACCCCGAAGAGGATAGACCGGGATTGCTTTCAAACATGCTTTCCTGTTTCTCCGGACACGGAATCAATCTTTCTTTTATCCAGTCAAGGCCCAAAAGAACGGAGATGGGAGAATACTTCTTCTTTGTTGAGGCTGAAAGCAGTAGAAAATCCGAAAATTTCGATAAATCTGTTAAATGTCTTGAAACATACTGCGATGTAGAAGTTCTGGGCTCATACGGTGTTATAAATGGTTAGAGAAAAGATTAAAGGTATCAGTTTATCAATAAACGAAATTTCTGAGAAAGCAGCCAAACAAGAGGACTGCATAAGGCTTGATATAGGGCAGCCAAGTTTTGATACTCCTCAACATGTCAAAGATTTTGTAGAAGAACGTATAGATGAGAGGCAGAGCTATACGAATCCAAAAGGTATCGAAAAGTTGAGGGAAAAGATAGCAGAAGAGGAAAACATGAAAGAAGGCATGGATATCAGCAAGGAAAACGTACTTGTAACTGTGGGAGGAATGGGAGCCCTCTACATAATAATGACATCGTATCTTAAACCCGATGACAAAGTTGTTCTTAACGATCCGTGCTGGGGACCCTACAAGCTTCTTAGCGCTGTAAATGGAAACAGATTCGAACAGCTTCCTTACTTTGTAGATGGAGAACTAAATTCGGAGCTTGAAGAAGAACTCGAGGAAGCAGAATTAATAATAATCAACTCTCCCAACAATCCGACCGGAAAGGTACACGACCAACAAGAAATAGAGGAGCTGTGTCGTGTCGCTGAAAAAACCGAAACCGTTCTGGTATCTGACGAGGTTTACAACAGACTGGACTACACAGGTGAATTCGAAACTCCTTATGGTGAGTACGATGACACTCTGGTTGTTGGTTCCACATCCAAGAATCACGCGATGACAGGCTGGAGGATCGGATGGCTTGTAGCTGACGAGGATCTAATTAACGAGATGGTAAAAACAGCAAGAGCCATGACAGCTTGTCCTCCCAGAGCCAGCCAGTATGCTGCCATAAAAGCCCTTGAAGAAGACATACATGTAAAAGAGATGAGAGAGGAATACGAGAAAAGACGGGAAACAGTTTACAGGCGATGCAAAGATTTAGGATGGTATGTTGAAGAACCTGAAGGCGGAATCTACATATTTCCGGATATAGGCAAAGATTCCTGGAGTTTCTGCCGGAAAATGGTTGAAGAAGGAGTTGCAATTGTGCCTGGAGCTCCCATGGGAGAAACCTCGAACACAAATGTGAGGATTTGTTTCGGTTCTTCGTCGGTAGAGGAGATAAACGAGGCTTTCGACAGGATAGAGGAGTCAATGTAGTTAAAGTTCGGATAGTATAACACTGTTATAATAATGGAGGTTTTCAAATGGAAGAGATTTTCAAAAACCCGGATCTTGAATCGGTAAGAGAGGTGCTGGATAACTATGCTTCCAGGCCTTTCGTTGTTCAGATAACCGGAGATTGCTCTGTCAACTATCAGGGAAGAGCAAAATCAAAACTTGATGCGGGCCAAAGGTTTGTGATTATAAAGCAGGACAATGCTTTACTTGTTCATGGCCCTGAGAACTATCAGCCCAAAAATTGGCAGCCGGAGACGGATGAATTTAGTTTCAGGATGGATTCGGGTCAACTAGTGCTGGTTTCCAGACGTTTTAATCCCAAAGAGGTTGTGGAAATACGGTTTGAGTCTGTGGAGCTGGTCTATGTAACCAGGCTTGTTGATGACAGGGAACTAGTTGTTAGAGGACACGAGGTCGATATTCATGAGGCTATTGAGGGATCTCCCGAGATTGTGGAAGAAGATCTATGTATTGTTGAAAGAGAAAAAGAGACTGATGCCGGGTTTATAGATGTTTTTGCCAGGGACTCGGATGATAATTTAGTTGTGATAGAGGTAAAGAGAAACCCGGACCATAATTCAGTGCTCCAGCTTTCCAGGTATATCGATGAGATTGAGAAAGAGTTTCCTTCAAGGGAGATAAGAGGAATACTTGTGGCTCCAAAGATTTCCGACAACGTAGTGAACTACCTGGAGAAAAGAGATCTGGAGTTTATAAAAATTGATATGGAGGACGTGATACCCTCCTATGAAAAATTCAGTCAAACACAGTCCAGTCTTGGACAGTTCGGGTCAGATTACCGGACTGAAGACTAATCTTCTTTTTCTTGACCTTTCTTTGATACTTTCGTCCTGTCAACAAGCTGTGCCTTTACTTTTTCAAGGATTACAATTGTTGTTGCAAGGTCAAAGTTTGAATTGGTGTTGATCTTGCCTTCATCATCTACTTCGATCTCGATTTTTTGTGCCATCGTTATCCTATAAAAATTCGTGTTTCACGTTTAAGTAAATTGTATTTATGGGATTTTTTTTATAAACAAGTTTATTTAAATATTATTTAAGGTGATATAACTGGCAAAAGAAAGAAACCCTGTACTCGTAATAGTATTTACCTTAATAACCTTTGGAATATATGGAATCTACTGGATGTATTCGGTTTTCAAGCAGGTACTTGATCAAGATGAGAGCCCGATTCTCTGGCTTCTCGGAATGTTTGTTCCAATCCTGAACTTTGTAATCCTATGGAAGTTTTGCCAAAAAGTAGAGGATTATTCGGGTGGAGAACACGACGGCATTCTGCTATTCATTCTCTACCTGGTATTTGCACCTGCTGCAATAATCATTATCCAGATGGATCTAAACGAAGGTTTGAAAAGGAGAGGATGAATCAGTTCATCCATTCCTTAATCTTTTCTTTTTTCATAACTCCCATCTCCTGTCCCTTTACCTCACCGTCTTCTATTTTTAGGAAAGTGGGAACCGTTCTGATGCTGTAGCTATTCGTGAGGCTCTGCTCCTCTCCGATGTTGACCATTCCGAAGTTAACGCCTTCAATTTCATCTGATGCTTCTTTGAATATCGGTTTCATTTTTTTACAGGGACCGCACCACGGTGCCCAGAAATCAACTATCCAAGTTCCTTCATTTGTCTCTTCCTCGAAATTTTCCTCTGTAAGTTCTTTTACTGGCATACAAGAATCTTCCCTGTGAATTTTTTTAACTTTTGATACTGTTTCGAAAAGAGTTACTAGAGAAATATATAACACTGTTATACTCTGTTGTTTTTATAAGATTTTGAAATAAATTGGTGTTCTATGTCGAAAATATCTTTTGTGGGTGAGGAAGAAGCTTCTGAAAGTCTTCCAGAGGACTATGAGCCATATGTTAAGGAGTGGTTTAACGATAAATTTGGTTCACTTACTCCTCCTCAGAAATACTCTTTTGACCTGATTCATGAGGAGGAAAACAGCCTTATATGTGCTCCTACAGGCAGTGGAAAGACTCTTTCAGCCTTCATGTCCACTCTAAACGAACTTTTCAGGGAAGGTGATAAAGGAGAGCTTGAGGACAAGGTCTATGTTGTCTATGTTTCTCCCCTTAGAGCTCTCAACAATGATATCCAGAGAAATCTCAAGGATCCTCTTGAGGGTATCAAGAAGAAGGCCGAGGAGATGGGCTACGATATTCCTGAAGTTAGGAGTGCTGTTAGAACAGGGGACACCACAAAAAAAGAAAGAAGGCAGATGAGGGAAAAACCACCTCATATTCTTATAACGACACCAGAATCCCTTGGGATAATCATAAATTCTCCAAAATTTAGAGAAAGTTTCAGAGACGTTAGATACGTAATTAATGATGAGATACACTCAATATGCGATAATAAAAGAGGTGTGCATCTATCTCTTTCCCTTGAAAGGCTAGAAGACATGGTGAATGGAAGCTTTACTAGAATAGGTCTATCGGCCACGCAGGCACCTATAAAGGAGATAGCCAAGTACCTGGTAGGTTTTGAATGGAGAGAAGATGAACTAGTTACTAGAGGATGCAACATTGTGGATGTTGCGGCAACAAAATCAATGGATCTCAATGTGGTATCGCCTGTAAAGGACTTGATATATACGAAGCCCGATGAGGTGAGGGGAGAAGCATACCGGAAGATGCACGAGATGATACAGGATCACGAGTCAACCCTGATATTTACAAATACCCGTGCGGCCACCGAAAGAGTTGTGAATACTCTGAAAAACATGTACCCTGATTTTTATGAGGACAACATTGGTGCGCACCACTCTTCAATGTCCAGAAACAAGAGGTTCGAGGTTGAGGAGGATCTGAAGGAAGGTAACCTTAAAGTAGCCGTTACTTCGACTTCCCTGGAACTCGGTATAGATGTGGGGTATATAGATCTTGTTATTCAGATGGGTTCGCCCAAGGGAGTTGCCAGAGGAGTTCAGAGAATTGGAAGATCAGGTCACAACCTTGAAGAAACAGCCAAGGGTAGGATGGTTGTCATGGACAGGGATGACGCTCTTGAATGTACGGTTCTGTTAAAGGATGCCAAAGAAGATAACATGGACCGTGTAAGGATACCGGAGAACTGTCTAGATGTTTTATCTCAGCATATAGTTGGGATGGCCTGCAACAAGATATGGGGAGTTGAAGAAGCATTTGACGTCATAAGACAGTCATATAACTACACAGATCTTTCGGAAAAGAACTATAGAAAGGTTCTGGATTATGTAGCTGGGGAATATGCAGAACTGGAAGATCAGCATGTCTACGGAAAAATATGGGTTGGTGAAGACGATGATAACCCTGGGAGAGAGGTTTTTGGCAGAAGAGGAAAGATGACACGTGTCATATACATGACAAATATCGGTACCATACCCGACGAGTCAAGCTACAGGGTCGCCCTGAGAGGTAACGATGAGATAGTGGGTACTCTGGACGAGGCATTTCTTGATAGGCTTACAAAGGGCGATGTTTTTGTTCTTGGCGGCAGCACCTATCGGTTTATTTATGCACGTGGTATGAAAGTCTACGTTGATGCGGCACCTGACAGCAGTCCGACGGTTCCTTCGTGGTACTCGGAGATGCTTCCACTTTCCTATGACCTTGGAAAGAATATAGGGGAGTTCTGTGCAAAGATAGGACATCAGATAGATATGGGGTTCGGAGAGAACGAGATAGTTGACTGGATATTTTCGAACTATTACGTTGATTCCAACACAGCCCACGCTATATACTCCTACGTGAGGGAACAGCACGATTACATGGGATTCGTTCCTTCTAACAAGAAGATACTGGTAGAAAAATTTGTTGACGACGACAACAAGCTGAACGTGGTTTTCCACACTATTTTTGGTAGAGAGGTCAACGATGCTCTCTGCAGAATTATGGCCAACATTCTGTCAAAGGAGGTTGGTTCGAACATCGGAATGGTTGTCGATGACCACGGATTTGTCTTGAGGTGTCCAAGCAGACCCGTTGATTTCCGAAATCTTGTGGGAAGACTCACCCAGGTAAATCTGAGAGAAGTACTTAGAGAAGCAGTTAGGAAAACTGAACTTATGAAAAGGCGATTTAGACATGTTGCAGGTAGGGCTCTGATGATTTTGAGAAATTATAAGGGTAAGTCAAAGACCGTTGGCCAGCAACAGATGAAATCCCATTTCTTGCTTTCCGCTTGTGAAAAAGTAGATGATGAGTTCCCGCTTATTGAGGAAACATACAGGGAGATAATGGAGGATGCAATGGATGTTATACATGCTGAAGAAGTTGTTGAGGGAATAAAAGAAGGGGATATAGAGGTCGAGGTCAGAGAAAACGATGTTCCGTCACCTTTCGCCCATTCGCTTGTTTTGCAGAGTCAGTCGGATGTTATAAGACTGGGAGATAGAAAAGAAAGGCTTAGACAGTTGCATGAACAGGTCCTGTCCAGGATTAACAGCTGAACTAGTCTCTTATTTCTATCTTGGTTTTACCGTCTTCCCTACCTACGTTCACTATATCAAGGTTTGTTGATCTCTGTATGGATCTGTCTCCCAGGAGGTTTATATCTTCTTCGTATCTGAGTATTGCTCTTATCAGCTTGCTTTCAATAAGTGCACCAGAAAAGCCAGGGTTGGAGTAATCAAAGAGATCGGGGTCGTCTTGGTAACCTCCACCTATATTTTCCTCTCTGTGCTCAATATTGCTAATGTCCCCGGATGTGAAAGGAAGTAAAAACTCTCCTGTATCCGTTTCCTGCGTTAATTCCTGGGTCATACTGGCTTCGACTATGTTCCCTCCCAAAATATAATCAAGATCCAAGAAGTTGCCGAAATTAACTATACCTGCAACTGACTGTTCTTGTTCAAAAACAACGTAAGAATAACCGTTTTCACTGGTTTCTAACTCGTATTCATTTGTCTCCCACTCCATCCTGATGGTAACATTGTCAACCTGTTCTTCAAGACCTGCAGCTGTGGAAAAAACCATCAAAGTAGCTACCAAAATCAGTATTCCTTTTATGTATATTTCCATCCCTGCAGTAAATTCTTAGTATTTGTACCGTTTAAATCCTTCCGTTCTTTTCAGTTTTTATCATGGAGAGAATCTATATCTTTATTTTTTCCCTGTTTTTCCTGCTTGGCGTGTTTTCCCTGGTATACAATACAGTATTTGATGATTCAGAAACCTTTAATGACACTATAGAAAACGAGACAGCTGTTCTCAGACGAGTTATTGATGGTGATACAGTTGTACTGGAAAACGATGAAAGAGTTAGGCTTCTGGGTTTTGACAGCCAGGAAAAGGGCGAGGAGTGTTTCGATCCTTCCACTGAAAAACTGAAAGAGCTAATTGATGGAGACGAAATAAAACTGGTTCATTCCGGAGAGAGAAACAGAGATACCTATGGAAGACTGCTCAGATACATCTTTCAAGATGGGAGAAACATCAACAGGGAGATGGTACGCGAGGGACATGGGATAGTAGTGAGAGGAGACGAAGGAGATAAATTTATTTCTGAACTTATAAAAGCTGAAAAAAAGGCCTGGAAAGAAGAAAAAGGCTGTAGATGGAACGAAAGAAATGTTAGTGATGTTTGTGAAGCGGAAGAATACGAGGGAGAATGGGGAGTTTTCAAGGGATTCGTCAACGAGACCCATGAATTCGAAGAAGGTTACTTCCTAAATTTTGGAGGAGAGTTTCCGGAAAACTGTTTCACCGCTGTTTTGTGGGATGATGAGCTTTACAGCTTTCTGGTAGATGAGAAGGAATTAAAGAACGAAAAAACAAAGATACATGGAGTTCCCGAGATGTACGACGGGACACCCCAGATAACTCTGGACAGGAAAAGCCAGGTCAGGACAAATTAGAAATTTTTGTGTTCGAAGCTGTTGGAAACACTTTCTATCAGAAATCTTTCAACTATTCAAGAAGTCTCTCAACCATCTGGTCGGGATCGAACTCCTCCATGTCTTCGTATCCCTGTCCCGTCCCCAGATACAGTATGGGTTTTCCGGTCAGATATCCCAGACTTAGTGTCGCGCCGCCTTTTTTGTCGACATCGACCTTTGTCACGATAATTCCATCAAAACCTATTTCCTCGTATTTTTTTGCCTGTTCCACCACATCGTTTCCGGAAAGAGCGTCAACAACCAGCAGTTTGAGATCCGGGTCGTTAACCCTACACATCTTGTCGAGTTCTTCCATCAGGTTCTTGTCTGAATGACTTCTTCCGGCCGTGTCGGCAAGCACAAGGTCGTAACCCTCTTTCTCCGCATGCTCTTTTGCATCGTAAACCACTGCAGCTCCATCGGAACCGTATTCGTGTTTTATAACTTTTAAACCAAGGTTCTCCCCGTGTTCCTCGATCTGATCTATAGCTGCAGACCTGTAAGTGTCTCCCGCAGCAAGCAAAATCTCGTGGTCTTCTTTCAAGCTGTGAGCGATCTTTGCCAGAGAAGTTGTTTTACCGCTACCGTTGAAACCCATGAAAAGAACCAGACCTGGTTTTTCATTTGCTAGATCCTCAATTCTGAAATCAGGTGCTTTTAGAACATTTCTCATGCTTTTCTTGAGAGAACTCTTTATTTTTTCATCAACCTGCGTTCTTTTCACACTGGTGCCGACAAGTTCTTCCTTTAGATCTTCCTTTATCTCTTCCACAACTTTCTGGGCCACGTTGTTCTGCATTAACTCAAGTTCAAGATCCCATAGAACATCATCCAGTGTATCGCTGTCTATCTCTTTTTCTACTACGGTCTCCTTTACCTGGTCCGAGAACCCCTGGATAGAATCCTTCAGTTTCTTGAACATCTTACTGTCCTTGGGCTTCCTGTCTCATCTTCTGAATTTCGGGTACGAGTTTCTTCATCTGTTCCTGATTTTCCTCGATGGTTTCTCCCACTTCTTCCATTGCCTCTTCAATCTTATCTTTTCTCCTGCTTAGCAGATCCTTGGCCTCCTCAGGTTCCTTTGTTGAGTATGCTTCTGCTCCAATATTAACTATTATTTCATCTGTTTCCTCAAGCTCTGATTTGATATAAGCTCCAGAACCTAGAGGAACCATTACTTCTTCTCCTTTTTCTTTTTTCTTAAGTTCATCTATCGCATCCTTCGTGGTTTCAAGCTCTTCCAGATTATCCTCCAGTTCTTGTTTGTATTCCTGCAGTTCCTGCTGCTCTTTCTGTATCTGCTGGTATTCCTGAACTTTTTTCTGCATTTCTTGTTGCTGGTTCATGGTTTTAACCTATTTCTCCTCAATCTTCTCTATATTTACTTTTGATCTGTTTACGCCGTGCTTGCTACCGTACATGCTGTAAAGAACATCTTTTGCATGTTTTTCGGTTTCTGCTTCTATCTCTTTTTCGAAAGGCAGTGTCTCTCGCCCTACCTCTGCTGTTCCTTTTATAGTAAATTCCATTTTTCACACCTTGCCGTTAATAAAGGATTGTAGAATTTTTAAATAGTTTGGATTTTTAGGTCGCTATTGTTTTTCAAAACCACTTTTCTGCCCTTGTTTTTGACATATTCATCCATCTTGCCATATATTTCTTCCTGCCCCAGCGTGTCAAAATCACCTATGACGATAATTTTTTTCCTGGCTCTTGTGAGTGCGACGTTTAACCTTCTATGATCCCCTAGGAAACCTATCCTGTCGTCCGTGTTTGACCTCACGAGGGAGATGACAATAACGTCTTTTTCCCTTCCCTGGTAACCGTCCACCGTCTTTATCTCTGTCTCAGTGCTTCCTAATCTTTCTTCTAGAAGATCTATCTGATCACTGTATGGACTGATCACACCTATTTTTTCCGGTTCCACACCTTTTGAAACAAGTTTTTTGTGTATGTACTCAACAAGTTTTGATTCTCCCCTGTTTCTTTTTGAAGTGGAGCCTTCTCTTGTTTCTTCCATGAACTCACCGTTCGTGTCCACCAGGGTGAAGGGATTCTCCGGATCGATTACTTTTTCAATTTCTCCGTCTTTATTTAAGTTCAGCTGATGGTTTGCAACTTTTTCATGAGCTTCTAGTTCATTCTCGTAGAATTCTTTGTTCGAAAAACCCATGATATCCGTGTTCATCCTGTACTGTACCCTGAGAGTTTTCTTGATCTTTTCACCATGAACTTCTATCATTCTTTCGAAGAGTGTTTTTTCAAGTCCTCTGTCTTTAGCTTCACTGTTCAGGATTGTTGGAGGCAGCTGCTTGTGGTCTCCTGCCATCACCACTTTTTCAGCTTTGGTTATGGGTATTAGACAAGATGGCTCGGTTGACTGTGTGGCCTCGTCGATACATACCACATCGAAATCAACTCCTTCTATAACTTCGCTTCCGGCTGTGGAGTTAGTTGTACAAATCACGTCAGCTTCTTCTATAAGCTCCTGAACAGCTTCTTCCTCAAGCCTCTCTGCTTTTTCAAAAAGTCTGTCTTTTTTATCCTGAAGCTTTATCCACTTGGCCATGGACTCTATTTTTTTGGGATGTATTCCACGACTTCCTTTTCCTTTCTCTGCCAGATCCTTTATGGCCTTGTTCCCAAGTCCTCTGCGGTTTCTTCCTGATGGAAAAGTATGTTTATCCTGTTCTTCATCTAGTTCAAAAGCCTTTCCTCGAAGCTTTTCCGAGTCCCTGTACTTGGTTTTTTCCTTGATCTTCTCGTCCAGACTGTAACTCCTCAGGTTTTTATTGACTCTTGCTGGATGACCTATCCTTAGAACGTTCCTACCTCTTTTAGACAGAAACTCTACCATGTTGTCCGTTGCCGTGTTGGAGTCTGCAGTTACAAGGACTCTGTCTCCTTTTTCTATGTGTTGATCCACGACCTCGGCAAGCGTAGTGGTCTTTCCCGTTCCTGGAGGCCCATGGATCAGAAATATATCCTCAGCTTTCAGACTACTTTCGACCGCATCTTTTTGCGAATCATTCAGTTCATCTTCCAAAAGCTCTAAATCCCCTATTTCTCCAAAAAAAGGTTTTCTTTCACCCATCAAGACATCGATCAACTCTTCGCTTTTCTCAAGATTTTCTATAGCATCGAGCATTCTCTGAAATGTTATGTCATTAACATAGAGATCCAGGCGAACACCTCTGGACTGTATAAATTTTGGAGGTCTTTCAGAAAAACCTACCGTAACTGAATGACCCGTCATTTCCACGACAGTACCTGTTGGGTTATCAGGGTTCTCTGGCTGCCTTTTAGAAACCCTCACGAGGTCGCCCACCGAAATTTCAGAGTCCGGCAAACCTTTTTTTGAAACAAACTTTATTATGTGGTCGTTTGCAATACCCTTACCCTCGTATCTACCTTTTAAATCAAGTATAGCCCTTCCACGATTTTGTCTTTCTTGCCCTGAAAGTTTTTTTATCTCTTTTCGGTGTCTCTCCATTTCTTCTTCTCTTTCTAGCTCTACAAGTTCTTTCATCTTGTTTCTGTACTCCTTGTAATTCTTTGCCATTGTTATTACCTCCGGAATCCCGGTGTTTTTTGTGAAGTTCAAAACTTTAAAAACCATTTCTTTTCATGTAGTAGTTAGGTGTTTTTTATGGAAGGTCTAACAAGGGAGGAAGCAGTTGAAAAAGTCCGCGAAAACGTTTCGGATGACAAATTAAGGAAACATATGTACGCTGTTTCTGATATAATGGAAGGAATCGCTGAAGAACTTGACAAAGACCCTGAAAAATGGATTAAAGCCGGTCTTTTGCACGATATTGATTATGAGGAAACTCAGGACAACCACGAGAAACACGGCGAGATATCCGCAAAAAAAGTGGAGGGAAAGGTAAGCGAAGACGTTGTCAAAGCCATCAGGTCTCACAACCATGAACATACAGGTTCCGAACCTTCTAGAGATATTGACTACGGACTTATAGCTGCCGACGCTCTTTCAGGTCTTGTTGTTGCAACGGCCCTTGTAATGCCGAACAGCACCCTGGAGGAAGTAAAGGTAGAATCCGTCATGAAAAAAGTGGATGACAGCTCCTTTGCAAAATCAATAGACAGGGACAGAATCAAAATGTGTGAGGAATTCGGGATGGAGCTTGAGGAATTTGTTTCAACAGGTCTTGAGGCCATGAAAGAGGACGCTGATAGACTTGGATTATAAATCCACATTTCTCCCATTTTTTCCTCTATTAAAATTTCTTAGAATGACTTATTAAACAAAAAAACGAATTTGGATACAGGCCAAATATAGATATCTTGAAGTATCTTGTCAAATCTGGTTTTGTTCCTTTTACGGGTTATGATGGGAGGATCGTACTGTAATTTTTTCTTGTTGGGGTATACAAGTATTTTCGAACCAGATAAATGCTAATTTTTTTATATCATATTTTGTAATATATCCTATGGTGAGGTTTTATTGTGGTGAGCAGTGGTTGTCTGCCCAGTATAGAGAGGAATCTTGAGGAAGGAAAGTATTCTGAAGAGGAAAAAGATGAACTAATCAAGAGACTCCTGGAGGATTCGGAGAATATTGATTCTCGTACCGGTCTTCTGGAGGGTCCCGAGTTTGTTGATAAGGTAGCTGAAAAGATTGAGGAAAGCTACAGCAACAATAAAAGGGATGACGATAACAGTTATTTTTCTCTTGTTTTCTTGGACCTTGATAATTTTAAGAGCTTAAATGACAGGTACGGTCACTGTGTAGGTGATAAAGTTATTGAGAACGTTGGTGAAGTTTTAAAAAATAATATAAGGGACGAAGATATTGCCGCAAGGTATGGAGGTGATGAATTTGCTGTTTTGTTGGAGGATTCTGGTGGTGAGGGAGCAAGGGATTTTGCCAGAAGAATCTATGATAGTATTGTCCAGGAAGAGGTTTGGGAGGAAAAAGATCTGGATTACGGTGTTTCGATCGGTGTTGCAGGTTATGATACTGAGAAGGGATTTGATTCCGAGATTGTGTCGGAGTGTCTCCTTAATCTTGCTGATAAGGCCATGTACTGTGCCAAAGAAGATGAAGAGTTCGATATTTTTGAGAGCAAGTATTCCGACATGATGTTCAGGGTCTGTGAGTCGAGGGGTTATGATCTTTCTCTTGTTGAAAAGATGATTAAGGATTACAGACCTGTTGGCCAGGATGATTACGATGCCGAGAAAATAGGTGCATAAAGCTGTTTTTTTAAATCTCGGTTTCTCTTTTTCTTACTGATGATAAAGGGAAATCTTTTGCAGAACCGAGTCAGGGTATGGGAGGATTACGAAGAAATCCACGATGACCTTTACTACGGTAAAATATTCGAGGATCATTTGGATCTTTCTCTTAGTGAGGCAATGCATCTTGTTGAAAGAAACGAACTCGAGGTTTCCGATGATGATGGACCGATAGAAAAAGAGGATCTTTTCAACAGATTTTGCTCGCTTGACGAAGAATTCCAGCAGAAGTATGCTGTGTATTCGGATTTGAGAGAAAGAGGCTATATTTTAAAATCAGGTTTCAAGTTTGGAGCCCACTTCAGGGTTTATCCCAGGGGTGTGAATCCCTACAAGGAAGGGCCCAAGTCCCAGAGAGAGCACACGAAATGGGTGGTTCATGCAGTACCGGAAGATCACTCACTTTCTTTTTCAGAGATGTCAAGAGCTGTAAGACTTGCCCAGAACATCAGATCAACCATGCTGTGGGGTGTAGTTGATTCCGAAAAAGGAGTTACTTACTACAAAGTTGAGAGGATAACGCCGTGAAAAAGCTGTTTCGATAAACGTTTTATACAGAATTCTTCAATTTTCTGTTATGGGGTTCAGAAAAGGACAGACAGTAGGTGTCGACTTTGCTATAGCGATGTCGATATTTGTCATCACGGTTGTCACAGGTATAATGTATGTTGTAAATCTCTCGATTCCTGCCAGTCCATTTGGAGAACAGGTCAGAGATTCTTCGATGATGGCTGGAGATAGATTTGTTTCTATGAACAGCTGGGAGTACGAATTATACTCTGTAGGAGGCCATGTTTCGGGTGTAGAGGATTATCCTGTTGAGCTAGATTTCTCTACCAGTTACCCTCTTTCAAACCATTCCAGAGTACTGGAGAACGGTATAAATACCACAGCAGAGTTTTTTGATAGGATGAATCAGACCGTGTTTCTTGCTGATTTTACAAACAATTACGAGTTGCTTTTCAGTGAATCAAAAGAGCTTGAAAACCCGGATGTTGATGAAAAAGTATATTCTGATGGTGATGATGTTGTAACGAATGATATGGGTCTTGAAGCTGATATGGAGGATGAAGGATTTGAAAAATACGGTTCTGAAACGTATAAGATATTTGAAGGGAACTTTGGTTTTTCGAGCGATCCAGATGTTTATTCGGGAAGCTTAAGAGAATACTTTGATTACGGCGATGTTTCCGTAAGGTTTTTTGCGGATTCAAGTATAGTAAAGATGTCAGGTAACGAAGAAATCACGCTTAATTTCTCTGAAGGTTATGAGGAGGGGTTCTTCGGACAGTATCAGGGATACGTTGAACATGTTGATTTCTCTGAGGGCGAGGAAATAGATAACGAAAACTATGATTTCTTCAACCTGACAGGAGGTTCCGAACCTTTTTACTTCCTCAGCAGGGACATGGAAGTAATGAACGGCGAGGCTGAAAACGGAAATATTGTTCTTGACATATCATTTGGATCAGATGACTCGCTCTTCTACTATGGAGAACAACAGGATTTCGAAAGTATGAGAACTGTTTTCTTTGAACCGGGTTTTGAGGAACTTTCTGTTCCAAGGACGTTTTCGGGTCTATCAAATGCCAGTTTGTCCGAATTTGAGGATATGGAATCTGATACAGCTGCAAGAAGCATAGGAGCAGATGACATGCGTTACAATATCACTGTGGTGGATGATTTCTCTGTTGGAATGAACATACCTTCCGGCCAGGATGTATTTGTCCTTGAGTATCCTGTTGTACTTTCTCAAGAGACAGGTAACCGCACTATGAAACCTTTCAGAGTAGCATTATGGAGCTGAGGGAAATACTCAAAACCTTTTTAAAAATAGTGGTTCAAATATGTTAGCAATGAAGGGTGGATGTCTTACACTGCGGTGATTTTAGTAGTGTATTTCTAAATTTTGTTAATTGTATTTTTCCCGAAAAATTTCTAGAAAATTACGCGAAAGAGGTTTTAATATGCCAAAGATAGAACTAGAGTTTCCAGATGGATCGAAAAATGAATTTGAACGAGGTACAACTGTAGAAGAAGTAGCATACAGCATCGGTACAGGTCTAGGTGATGACTGTGTTGCTGGTAAAATAAATGGTGATATAGTCGCAAAGGAGCACGAGATCACCGGAGAAGGGACTATAGAGATAATAACAGAAAGCTCTGAAGATTACCTCAAGGTAATGAGGCATACTGCATCCCATGTTCTCGCTCATGCAGTTATGAACATATTCGATGATGTCAAGTTAGGAATGGGAAAATGGGCGGACAACGATAGATTTTACTACGATTTCGGAGATCTGGAATTGGACAAGGATGACTTCGAAAAGCTGAAAAAAGAGATGGAGTCCATTATAGAGAAAGACCATGAACTAGAAAGGATTGAAAAAACCCCGGAAGAGGCAAGAGAGATACTTTCTGATCAGCCTTTCAAGAGAGAACTACTCGGTGAACTTGAATCCGACGGAGAAAAAATCACGTTTTATAGACATGGAGACTTCATAGATCTGTGTAAAGGCCCTCATGTGAGTTCAACAGGAAAAGTTGAAGCTTTTGATCTCCTTAGCATCTCCGGAGCATACTGGAGAGGGGAAGAAGAAAACGAGATGCATACAAGAATCTATGGAACGGCATTTACTTCCGAAAAAGACCTTGAAGACTTCATGGAAAGAATGGAAAAGGCCAAGGAAAGAGATCACAGAAAGATAGGCAAGGAGATGGGTCTCTTCCAGATAAACGAGATCGCAGGATCCGGACTTCCTCTTTTCGGACCAAACGGCAAAAAAATGATCGATGAATTGAGGTCCTACATGCATGACATAAACGAGAGGCTGGGACACGTACAGGTACAGACTCCTCATGTTTACAGGACAGAGCTTTGGAAAAAATCAGGTCACTACGAGAACTACAGGGATGACATGTTTTTGATGGATGTTGATGACGAAGAATACGGCATGAAACCTATGAACTGCCCTGGTCACTGTCTAATATACAAGAGCGAGGCAAGAAGCTATAGAGATCTACCTATCAGGTATGCCGAGGACGGAACGGTTTACAGAAGAGAACAGAAAGGAGAGCTCTCAGGTCTTTTCAGGCTATGGGGATTCACACAGGATGACGCCCACCTTTATGTAAGGCCTGATCAGATAAAGGAAGAGGTATCAAAGCTTTTTGATTCGGCAGTGGAGATAATGGAAACAATGGGTATGGATTTCAAGGTTAAACTAGCAACGAAGAACCCGGAGAAATACATGGGTAGCGACGAGATATGGGAAAAATCCGAGAACCTGCTGGAGGAGGTTCTAAAAGAATCAGAAGCTGAATACGAATTAGAGCCCGAGGATGCCGCATTTTATGGCCCTAAAATTGATTTTGCAATGATAGATGCACTAGGCAGAGAATGGGACGGTCCAACGATACAGCTGGATTTCAACATGCCCGAGGCATTTGACCTTAATTACAAGGGAGAGGATAACGATGAACACAGATGCGTGATGATACACAGGGCTCTTCTGGGAAGCTACGACAGATTCCTGGGTGTTTTGATCGAGCACTTTGGAGGAAACTTCCCGCCATGGCTTGCACCTGAACAGGTGAGGATACTGCCTGTCAGCGATGAACAGCTCGAATATGCCCATGAAGTCAAGGAAAAACTATCGGATTTCAGAGTAGAAGTTGAAGACCGGTCATGGACGCTTGGAAAGAAGATACAGGCCTGTCACGATGACAGAGTACCATATATGCTTATAGTAGGAGGAGATGAGGCTGAATCCGGTACTGTGTCAGTACGTGACCGGAACGAACAGGAGATCAGGGATGTATCTGTAGAAAAGTTCAGAGAACACCTTGAAAAAGAGATAGATGAAAAATCTCTTGAGCTCAGTTTTGTGGACTGAGCACCTTTTTTCTTTTTATTTGATAAATTTTAAATAGGAATAGAATCAATTTTCTAATGGGTAGTGCTAAAATGTTTGGTTTAAGCATGCTTAAGGGCTACATAACTTTCGCCATCGGTATCCTGGTTATTGTGGGATACATCATCCTATCAGGAATTGGGACAGCGATGGATATGGGGTATATCGTCCTTGCTATTCTCATGATCCTGATGATTGGATCAATGCTATTGAGCTCGATCATTCAGATACACATATTTGAGGAAATCTCAGAAATAAAGGACGAACTCTTAGAAGAGGAGGAATAAAACCCCTCTTTCTTCGTTTTATTTTTTTGAAACGTTAATCAACTACTGTAGGACTGGATTTCTCAAAATTATCAATTTTTTCTTCGATTGACTCCATCTTTTTCCTGTTCTTACGTAATTCCTCATTCATTTCCTGAATTTCTTGTTTCAGCTGAGTTATAGATCCTTCATTGTCCTCTATACTGTTTTTCAAATTTGCATGTTTCTTCTCGTATTTTCTGCTACGTTCCCTGATTTGATCCATCTCTTGCTCCACTTTGGTGAGGTTCATATTAATCTTGTCTGTTTTACTGTCCAGTTTCTCTATCTTATCTATTCTTGCGTCTTCCTTGTCCTTGAGTACCTGCTCTAGATCTCTCAGTTCTTTCTGCTTATCTCTTACTTCTTCAAGAGATTCTTCTACAGACTCACCAATCTCCTTCTTGAAGACCTCTTTCTCGGCTTCAATATTATTAAGCTTTTCCTGTATCTCTGACTCCATATCAAGCACTATTTCTTCCTTCTGTGAGAAGAACTCCTCCATTTTTCTGGTGAATTCTCCGTCTAGTCGCTCTCTCTGTTTCTCAATTTTTACCTTGAGTGTTTCAAAGTCTGATTCGAGTTCCTTTGTCTCGTGTTCGAGAGTTTCCTTCACTTCTTGGACAAGAGATTCTTTCTCCTCTCCAATTTTTTTGAGGTTCTCGGAAACTTTCTCGATCTTGTCATCTATCTTCTTGTCAATTCTTTCTTTAACATCTTCAAATTCTTTGATTTCTTCATCTAGAGCTTCTATAACCTCTCTTTTGAGTGTTTCTTTCTCTTCCGATAGTTCTTCCTTTCTTTTTTCCAGTTCTTCTATTTTACCTTTCAGTTTCTGAGTTATTTCTTCCTCGAGTTCTTTTTGTTCTTCTTCAAGATCTTCAAGGGATTCAAATATTTCATCTTCCCTGCTGTTGATCTTTTCTTCGAGTTCTTTTCTGGTCTCTTCAACGAGCTGTACCTGTCCCTCCAATGTCTGCTTTATCTCATCCGAATATTGTTTTTTCTTTTGCTTTAGGTCTTCTACTTCGTCTTCTATTCTTTCCTTTGACTCCTCAAGATTTTCTATTTCTTGATTAATCTCTTCGATAAGATCCTGTTCTACTTCTTTTACATGTTCTTTGAGATGGTTCTTAAGCTTTTCTTGCTCCTCTTCAACATTTTCTTCTACTTCTTCACTAATTTCAAAATTTGCGGTTCGCGTCCAGTCCTCCAGATCTGTTCTTAGATTGTCTAGATCTGTCTGCATGGTTTCGTAAAGCTCTCTTTCTTTCTTGAACGCATTAAAGATTCTTTTAATGGTCTCATTTGACAGGTCTTTCTTGTCTATGTTGCTTTTTATGCTGTCTAAAATATTATCAAGGTTCTCCTTTGCTTCTTGTACTTCTTCTTTCTTGTCCTCTAAATTAGCTCTTTTATCTATCTCCTTCGATAAATGAATTCGAAGAACGTCATCGATTTTTTGTTCTTTGATATCTTCGAACTCGTTCCTGAGATCTCTGACCTGTTTTTTGAGTTTTCTTTCTATCTCTTTCTTTATTTTTTCCTCGTCAACTTCTTTTAACTCGCCAAACCGGTCTTCGATTTTTTCAAATGATTCCTCGAGAGTATCTATTTTTTCGGGTATTCCTTTAATGTTTGTTTCAAGTTCCTTGATGCGTTCGTCCAGTTCTTCTATCTTTGAAGTACTTTCTTTGATGTTTTCTAGTTCTTCTTCATCTGGCAGGTTATTTTTGAGATCTTGAATACTGCTTTCTATTTCTTCTGATTTATTTTCTCCGGATCCTTCATCTATTTTTTCCTTTATTTTTCGCAGTTCTTCCTTCGTGTTTTCGAGATCTTTGTTTATCTCTTTAATCTCTTCTTTCGAGCCTGATTCAACGTTTTCATCTATTTTCTGATTTATCTGCTCCTCTACCTTCTGATCGAGGTTTTCTATCTCTACTTCCTGAACTCCGCTTTCTTTTATTTCGTTTATTTTATTTTCAAGATCTTCTAATCTCTCTTTTATGTCTTCTTTTTCTTCTGAACTTCCTATCCTTTTTTCCAGTACTTCTAATCTATCTTCTAAATCTTCTTTGTCGAAGTCATCCTGTTCTTCCTTGGTTTTGAGGTCCTCTATTTCTTTTTCTATTTCTTCAAGTCTATTTTCGTCTTTTTCTTTTGTTCTTTCGTCAATCTCCTTTAGTTTTTCCTTGATTTTATCAAGTGTATCACTATCGGTTTCACCTTCTGAACCCTCATTTATCTCCTGTACCTTGTCTCTGAGAATGTAAATCTTTTCTTCTAGGTCTTCAAGTTTTTCCTTGAACCCTTCGGATACTCCTTCTCCGGAAGAACCTCCTTCCTTAATACTGCTCACTCTCTCCTCCAATTCTTTTAAATTGCTCTTAAGAGATTCTATTTCGTCGACTTCTTCCTTTAGGTTTTTGAATTGGGTGTAAAGATACTTTAATTTCTTGTCAAAATCTTCAAGCGTGTTTTTAATATCTTCTGACGGTTCTCCATTACCGCTATTATTGTTGGAATTCATGAGGTCTTTTAACTGGTCAATCTTTTCATCATTGCCCTCTGTTTTTTCATCTCCTTTTTTTCCCTCTGGGTCTTCCTGTTCTGTCATATTATTTAGTTAAGTAATTGTTCCATATAAAAATTTGTAGTTATTAGCGCTGTTTTTTACCTGATAAGACCTATTTAGTTATTGCTAAATGATGACAACATATCTTTTTTTGTTCATGAAGGACGTGGACGTTGTTTTTCTATCCTATGGTCGAGAAGAAATGTTTCGAATAATTGCCAGAAAATTTTTGAAAAATTTGTTTTTAAGGGCTTTCGGGCGGTTTTTCCTGCAATTTTTAAAAAACATCATATGTTGTTACTGAATAGTAACATTTATATATCAGCGTCACGTATTACTAGGTATGAGTAACAAATGTTCTGGTTATTTGCCCGGTATCCGAAGAAATATGGATGAAGGAAGGTATTCGGAAGAAGAGAAGGAGAAAGTAATGATGAATCTTCTGGAGTCCTATGAAAATGTTATGTCAGAAAATAAAGAACTGAAGGAGATGAACCAGAGAGATAGCCAGACAGGATTATATAATTCTGACAAGTTTTACGAAGACCTCAAAACATCTGTTTCAAGGGCTGATCGTTTTGAAGAAGAAATTTCTCTTGTTGTTTTAGATCTTGATAATTTCAAAGCGGTTAATGATATATATGGACATTGTAAGGGGGATGAGGTAATTGGAAAGGTTGCTGATAAACTTTCTTCAGATAGCAGAGACTATGACAAAGCTTTCAGATATGGGGGAGATGAGTTCACTGTTATTTTAGAGGGTATTGACGAGGATGAAACATTGAACTTTGTTGAAAGGATTTATGACGATATTCTCTCTGATGAGGTATGGGAAGGTGTCGATAGGGATATGGTGGACTACGATGTTAGTATCGGTATAGCTTCGTATGATGGAGGTTCGGAAGTTAACAAAGAATCTATCTCAAAAGCGCTGACTCACATGGCCGACAAGGCAATGTACAATTCAAAGGAATCGTATCAAAATAAAGCCAGTATAGCCAGATACAACAACATGTTTTTTAGAGCGTTCGGGACCGAGGAAAGTTTTGGAGACGAAAACCTTCCTCTGGACTTTGAAGAGGTGAATATCGGTGAAGAGACTGTAGAGTATCAGGGAAACCTCTCAACTCACACGGCATAGGATTAACTCTTTCTTTCTTTGATCAACCAGAAATACCAGTAAAGAAATATGAAAAAGGTCAGACCCCACCGCCACAGAAATGTATGCACCATCTCATAACTGAAACCTAGAACGATAACCATGAATATCATAGAGGATATTCTGATGATATTAACGACGAAAACAAAAACCACCCCTATAACAGCTCCCTTGATTTTTTTCTTCCACCTGAACTCTGTGGCAAGCACCAGTGCTGCAACGGCAAGCATTGATTTCCATGCCGTCGAGTCCCTTGTTACATCGAGCGTGAAACGCTCGGTAACCACAAAGGTAGAGTACTGCTCAATCTCTAAACCTAAGAAAGAAACAATCTGTCCCACAACCGAAGCCTTGAAAGATCTAAGCATAACAGGATCCCATTCGATATATAGAAGTATGTATAGTGGTATGGATAGTAATAATAGCTTTATTAGGAACTTAAAGGAACTGTATAATTTCTTCTGACGATGATCAAGGTCTTCCTCAAATTCTTCTAACTTGTTCCTAGTTTCTTCAAACATCTTTTCTATCCCTGTAATCCTCCAGCCATTCTATAAAGGTTTCTTCCTTGGAATCTACCTGGGATAAAACATCTTCTTCGTCACAGATAAAGAATCCATTTACCTCTGTACCACTTATTTCGTTTTTTAAAACCGTATCCAATCCTTTATTCTTGTAGAAATCTTTCTCATTCTCCCTTGGAACTACAACTACGGTTACGTTTGAAGGAGGTTTTGTTTCAAGGTTCTTCTCAACAAAAGCCACTGATCCTCTTACATTCGAAAGCTCTTCCCTGTTTTTACAGATAGTATAAAGGTTTTTACCCTCATTTAACTCCTTTAGAGCTTTTTTAAAATTATTTAGTTCTTCTTCAAGTGTTTCTATGTTATTCTTTCTTTTTCTACTGGTCTTAAGAACGTTTTCATACCTTTTCTTCCATTTTTTGACTTCCTCAGAGCGGTCTATACTCTTCTGCCTATCGGATTTGAGTCTTCTTATTTCGTCTTTCTTCGAATCGATCTCGTCCTTCAGATCGTCTATGTAATCTTTGAGCCTTTTGATCTCTTTTTCTTTCCTTTCAAGTTTCTCATCTAGTTTTTTCGCTTTTTCCTCCCAGTTAACAACTGGTTCGGGTTCTGTCTCATTATTTTTCTCGTCTTCTAGATCCTTGTCTTCAGTTTGAACCTGTTCGATCACTTTTGATATCGATTTTTCCTTCTTTATAGCTTTTTCCTTAACTAGCTCTCTTTTTTCTTCATTCAGATCCACGGTTTTCTTTTCTAATTTCTTTATCAGGTCTTTTTCTGATTTCATGGCCTGTAAAGCTGCCGCGAGAGCATCCTTTGAATGGTCGGAGATGTCCATGTCGGCATATTTTTTCGTCATCCGGTTCTTTTTCTTCACCGGGAGGTCTTTTTCTGGAACGTACAGCTTTGCGTTGAAAGCAGATGATACTTTTTTAACAAGCGAGGGAGCAGGATGCACATCAGTTGCTACAATAACAGGGGTACCGTTCTCCAATATGAACTCTGTTATGTCTCCCAGTCCCATCTCTTTTTTGCTTTTCACAGAAACAACTTCTCCTTTTAGGTCAATCACGGCTATCCCTGTAGTAGTACCAGGATCGATTCCTACTATAGTAAGTATTTTTAACACCTCTCAGTATTTTTTATCAAGTATCTCAACTATCCTGTCCGCCTTCTTATCTCCAATACCTTCAACCTCCTTCAGTTCTTCTTTATCTGCATCAAAAACTTTCCTGAGGGTTTCAAAACTTTCCAGAAGTCTTTCAGCAAGTTTGCTCGAGATGTTTGGTAGGCCGGAGACAATATATTCCTGGAGCTCTCTCTCCGTTTTCGGGGTTTTTTCACCTCTCATAGACAGGTCTCTCTCGTTCTCCTTCTGTTCTCTCTTCGCCATGGAAAGCAAGTACTCAACTGTTTCATCCATATCTTTTGTCCAGATTACGGACGTTTCTGTGACTGTAGAGATCTCGGCCTTCAACAAGCAGAACAGGGTTTTCGAACTGGTTTCTCAGCTCTTTTATCTGTTCGAAAAGCCTCTTATCTATCAATGAATTAACGAAATCCTCGGCTTTTTTCCTCTCCACAGCTGTTCTCTCAGAAACAAGAAAGTCTGCCAGTTCAAGTCTCTTGGTTTTTAAATCAACTTCTTTTCTTGAAAGCTTTTTCAAGACCTTGTTTTCACGGTCGTCAGCATACACTGATACCTCGGGTTCGCTTTTATCTTCTTCTTTGTCTCCTGTGAAGCTTGAGACCTTTTCCTGGTTGTCATCCAAAATATCGTTTCCACCGCTGTCCACATCTCCGTTCCTGAGTTTTTCAAGCGCTGATTTCATCCTTTTCTCCTTGTGATGGGAGCTCCAGTAGTAGGCCTCGTCACGTGTATCCTCGGCCATAAGGACATAGATGTATCCCTCTTCCTGTCTACCTGTTCTTCCTCTTCTCTGGATCGTTCTTATCTCGGAAGGTATGGGTTCGTAGAAAACTACATAATCAACAGAAGGTATATCTAGGCCCTCCTCTCCAACTGAAGTGGATACAAGGACATTGTACTCTTTATCTCTGAACCTGTCCAGGATCTCGACCTGTTTTTTCTGGGTGAAACCTTCTTTCTGTCCCTTGAACTTGACAGGTCTGAGGAATTCAACTTCATCAAGCTCATCATGTATAATGTCAACGGTATCACGGTACTGCGTAAACACGATAGCGGTTTTACCTTTGCTCATCTTTTCTTCAAGGAAACTCCTAAGCTTTTTTAGCTTTGGATGTTTCTTTTCGTTCTTTTTCATCCATTCAACTACCGACATTCCGTTCTGGAAGTCCTTGTCGTTGAGAAGCCTTTTCGCAGCCTTGGAACCAGGATCTTTTTTCATCTTCTGGAGATAACGATACGCGGTATCGACTCCCTGGCTCTCAAGCTGCTCTATGATGTGATCTACTTTTATGGCTGCAGCTGTATCGGATATAGCCTGGAAAAGCTCGGGATCTTTTTCCTTTGAAAGCTTCTTCTGTATCTTTTTCCTTGTATCCAGCAGCTCTCCCTTGTTACCTTTTCCGCTCAGAAACCCTTTCTGCTTCAGTTTCTTTGTCCTCTTTTTCTTTGTTTTCTCAAAATGTTTTTTGGCTCTCTTGAAATGCCTGTTTAGAGGAACTTTCTTCCATTCCACGTTTTTTTCCTTTATGTACGGCTTGACATCAGGATCTTCCTCCGTCCTTACTTCCACGTTCGAGATATGGAGGTTTTCTATAATCCTGTCTATGTCCTCGACTGTACTGCCGGGCGAGGCTGTTAATCCCAGCACATGACCTTCGCTTCTTGAATCAACATAGCTATCTGCTATAAACTTGTAGGGGTAATCTCCCGAAGCCTTGTGGCATTCGTCAAAAACTACAAGAGAAAAATCTTCTAACGGTATATTTCCGGATATTATGTCGTTTTCAACCACCTGTGGAGTAGCAAAAAATGCACCTACTTCTTTCCAGGCTTCAGCTCTTTTTTTGGGTCTGGTCTTCCCGGTCATCACCTGGAAAATACCGGTTTCGGTTTCGAGTTTTTCCTCAAAACTTTTTTTGTGCTGTTCCACAAGAGGTCTTGTGGGTGCAAGAACAAGTATCTTCGAACCTGGATCTTCCTGTAGTATATGTGCGGACAGTAATATGGCCACAGCAGTTTTTCCGAGTCCTGTTGGAAGAACACAAAGAGTATTTTCCTCCTTCGCCCTCGCAGCTATTACTTCCTGGTAAGCCCTGGAGTGGAGAGTTTTTTCTTTTATCTTTGGATGCTGAATGAAGTCGGCCATACCTCTCAATTGTTGTTTATATTGATAAAAATTGAAACAGTTGATAAAAAGAATTGATTCTGGAAAAAGTTCAGTCTTCCTTGAGGGCAGTCGGAGTTCCTCCTGCGTGCCAGCTCATCCTCGGCCTCATCCTCAGGGAATAAACCCTTTCCGAGTTGTCGTCCAGACATATGGCAGCTCCTTTGGCGTCAGGAAGGTTGTCGATGTATGTGGAGAGATCGTATCGCATGTAGTTCTGCATTATATTTTTAAGAGCATCTATGTCGCTTTTTGCAGTTAGCTTGTGTGATAAAACGACATCGCACTGGCTCAAAGCATCGGGATTTAGTTTGTATGGCTGCTGTGTGCACAGAACCAGTGACACACCTGGCTCCCTGCCAATCTTTACCCAGGAAAGCAGAGGATCTGATGCCGGTGTCTCGTGATCGTTCGGTATGAACTGATGGGCCTCGTCTATAAACATCCAAACAATAGGAGACTCCGAGGTCTGCATACCTTCCATCTCCTGCATTTCCTCCAGCCTCTTCGAGGACATCCTTTCCCTCAAAATCTTGTTTGCAAGTAATCCAACGACTAGAGATCTGACGGACCAGCTTCCCCTGATAGCGCCGAACTGAGAAAGATCGAGAATAGTTAATTCTCCTCTTCTTGTGAACTCGTCAAGATCGCTTCCGTCTTTATCAAATATACCCCAGTCGTCAGCTGCCTTGAAACGATTTATCAGAGCCTTTCTTGTCTCATCTTTGAAGTCTCCATGTGTCTGGGCGTAGTCTATCATTTCTTTTAGTCCGAAATCCTCTCCCCGGTCTTCTTTTAGATCTCTGAGCACTTTCTCAAGAAGTATTCCTCTGGGTTCGTTAAGTTTTATGTCAAATGCCATGGCCCAGTCAGAGGTAGAGAGCTCCCCTGGCTTCAATGTAAATGTTTCATCGTAAGGAATGTCTTCTTCCCTGAATTTTTTGGCCTGTCCCTCGGGTATGTAAAGTTTTATGTCCATTGCCTCGGGCTTTAAATCCCATTCGTCCAGTAGTATTGCGTCGTTCTCGTTAGGGAACTTCATCGACCAGTAGATACCCATAGGATCTATTATGATCGCAGATAGATTATCAGATACTTCTTCTGGAGCTGTTATTATTTCTTCGGCCATAGTACCCATAGTATAGCTTTTACCTGTACCTCGTTTTCCAAATACGCCTATAACATGCGGTCTTGCGATATCCATGTAGATAGAGTTTGCTACGTGAGCTTCATTTTTCTCACCTACCAGATGCTTCCCTATAAATCCTGTACCTTTCCTTAAACCGAACTTCTCCTTGTCTCCTTCGCTTCTTCCTATTGTTATTTTTGGCATTTCTTATCACCTTGGTTCCAGATCCACCGTGAAAAAGTCCGAACCGCTCAAAAGTTCCAGGTCATAACGGTAACCAACCCCGGACATGGCGTTCATACTGGTCTCTATTTTGCCCGATGGCAGATGAGTACCTATTTCCTCGGCACTTGTATGGCCGAACCCATAACTTGATTCCTCTTCATTGTTTATGTAAGTTTTCAGGTTCAAGTTATCAAGAGATTTTCCGGTATCCCTGTTCCTGTAACTCATCACTAAATCTTCAATAACCAGAAAGCTGTCGTAGTAACTCTTTGATTCAATCCTTGAGGCCAGCTCTTTTTCGGACATGGTATCATTGTAAAGAGAGATGTAATCCATCTCAAACGTTTTCGAGCCAGAACCACCTATTGTTATCTCTTCATCGTTTTCAAATATTGTTGGCGTACCTGTTGAAACTACGGATGTTTCTTCTTCCTCATTCACAAAAACAGAGATCTCTTCTTGATCAGCTTGAAAAGCAGCGGACTGCCATTCTTCTTCATTCAGCTCCACACTACTAATAGATTCTCCAGCTATTTCTCCTTCAAGATATCCATCATTTGATAATGTTAACTCTGTGTCATCCACGCTGATAAGATCTCTTTCTCCGCCTGTATCCGGATTTATCCAGAATATCATTGAGAAGTTTTCGGTATATTCACCTCCGGTCAGTTCTGCGGAGTCGCCTTCATTAAATCTGAGGCATTCGCTTCCAACGCATTCATCCTCGTAAGGCCATTCGGCCCCATATATAGTTCCTTCGCTCATCCTTCCTGTTTCTTCCTCGAAACTCTGTCCTTGTCCGTCTTCCAGAGGCCAGTGACCGGTTACTTTCTCCGATGTTCTTGGCACGTCAAGAACTGTAAACTCAACGTGCTCGTTCTCCACAACAAAAACATCTTCACCATCTTTTTCTGTTTCTTCAACGTTCACGTCTGCTCCAGCCGAAATTCTCACGTTCCCGTATTTTCTAGAGGTTCTGGGAGTAACTATGTTTGAATCGGTTTCCAGACTAAAAACTATTTCATCTCTTGCACTTATGACTCTTAGATTGCCCAGGTTGTAGCTGACGGTCACCTCTTTTTGACTGATCTCCTCAAAATCTCCGACGGTTTCAACCTGTTCTCCAAGTTCAGGCATCCTTTCAAGCATAGTTTGAAGTGTTCTTGTTTCTCTAAGGGATTCAGCAAGAGGTGAACCTGTCATAACAAGAGTTGTTGCTGCACCTGCAGCTATGGCTATCAAAAGAGCTGATGATATCAGCGATGAAACTCCTTTACTCCGTTGTTTCATTTATTCTCACCTGTGGTACTCTGTCTTCTTCTCCAACGTTTTCAATAACAAGATTATGGTTTCCTGATCCCAGTCTAAGATCATTTACTATATCGGTGTCCATAACTTCCAGTGTTATCCTAACCATTATCTCCTCGGCCAGGACAAAAGCAAAGTTAGGGTTGAACTGTGTTAGGAAGTTGTTTTCTGCTATAAGGGATAATCTGTCCTCTATATCGAAATAGCTTCCTGTTGTTAAAGGAAGGAACCATCTGGCACTACCTGACCCTCCATAAAAATGCTCTATAGCGGCTGTATCATCCTGCAACTGAATAGTTGTCTCCTGAGGATGTGTATCTGTACCAACTATCCCCGAGATTAACGTATCATTCTGAACTGTTGAATATAGAGGGTAGTAAGATTCATCATCTGTTGAAGATGTTTGTTCTGTTTCTTCATCACCTATAATCTCACCGTCTTGAACAAAATCCGTGTTACCCTCCATAGTAAAGTTGTATGCAAGAGTAGCGTTCTCGAATAACTGTCCACAGATCTGCCAGTCGTAGTAACCGGGTTCCGCCACATGGTTCTCAACAGAATCATAGATCGAGACAATAGGTACTGATCCACCTGGACATTCCTGCCTAACGCTTGTTGAAAGTTTCTGGGCGCATAAAACATAATCATTTCTATCCCCTTCAGCTGAAAGATGAGCGCTGCTACTTCCTGCATCGTAGAATGAAAATATAGGGTTTCTCATGTAGTCACATTCGGTATCTATTCGGGTACTTAATTCGTCGGTGGCACAGACCTCTTTACCTTCTCTGTTATTAGTCTCGTCCACGAAACCATCGTAATGATAAGGTTCAGCAGCATGAGCATTGGTCCTGTTCGAGATTGAAAACATTTCCTCTGGATATTCTCCCGAGCATTCGTCTCTTATATCAAAGTCAAGAGCTGTGACCGAGCTCCAAAAAACTGCGAAAAATAAAAACAACACCAGAATTTTCCTCATGTTTAAAGTTTGGTTCATCTCAATTTAAACTTTTGGCAGATTTACCCGGTTAGGAGTTTTAATTTCGTTTTCTCGTAAGTTCAATCAATTTCTTCCCTTGTTATCTTCTTCAATCTTTTTCTATACTCTTCGCTTTCAAGGGAACCCTTTAAATGTTCAATCAATTTCTTAGTAGATAAAAAGTGCGGATATATCACATATAGGCATTGATCTATGTATTTTTTCACCTGGTCCATTGTTTTTGCTCTGATAATCTTATCGGCTTCCGTCTCTAGATCTATTACTTTATCGGATATTTTTTCTAGAGGAACTGTGGAGATAATCATCTTGGCATCCCTGAAAAACGATTTTTCCCATACATCATCAACCATCATATCCCCGTAGATGTACTTCACCCCGTCTGTCCTGGCCTCCATTACCTTTTGAGGATTGTTTTCAATGACAATGACATCTTCACCTTCTTTTTCAAGTGTTTCTGTAATCTCCTTGCCCTGTATATCGTATCCTCCAACTATGAAATGGTCTTCAGATTTTTCCGAAAAGTTTTTGTCCACGAACTCTTTCTGTATTATGTCAAGCCACTTGTGGTTCTCTATAAATTTGTAGATCTTTTCGGAGTGTCTACTTGTGTATGAAGAAGTTATCATTGTTACCGTGGCAGCTAGTATAATTGCCTGGAATACTTCTGGAGCTATCTTGTTTGCTATAAAGGCCTGGATCGCTATAACAAGAACGTATTCGCTTACCTGGTCAAGGTTTAACGCGGTCATGTACGAGGTTCTCTTGTCGTAACCGTTTGTCTGTAGCGTGTATATGCCTGATAGAGGTTTTATAAATATTATTACGAGCATCAACACAGATGATAATACGATTACTTCAATTGAAGGCAGTACTAGAAGTGCTCCTAGCGACACGAAAAATATTGCTGTGAAAAAGTCTTTCATGGAACCTATGGTATGCACCACTTCTTGATTATAGGGTTTCTTCGACAGAGCTATACCGCCTGCAAAAGCCCCTACAACTATGGTTAAGCCGGTTAATTCAGATAATGCGCCGAATATCAAAAGAGTGGATGCACTTATCAATATATACATCTCTCTTGATTTGCCGAGGTATTCGATAAGCAAAGGGATGAAGGTTTTACCTAGGAATCCCAGAGCCAGTATGGTCATACCTATCACAACATTCATACCTATTACTGGGGCCGATAGCGGTTCTGACGCAACTATGATAAATATGAATATTGCAATGATGTCTTGAATCAGGTTTATCGAGTTGGTCAGCCTGTGGTATATAATGTTTTTGACCTTAGTATCCAGTATCTCTATGCTGATAAGGGAGGAACTCAGAGACGCTGCCAGAGCAAGATATATGGAGTTAAAAACATCGAATCCGTAGATATAAGCTATTAAGAAAACAGGTAATCCAAGGAGAGCAGTTTTTATTACTGTGAGTGATATGTTTCCCTTTATGAGGTTATGTATTTTACCTGTTTCAAGGCTGGTTCCCAGGATAAATACAAGGAAAGCTATCCCTATCTGTGCAAGTACAAGTATGTTGTCCTGTGAAACAAGAGGTCCAAAAAAGTACTCTGCTATAGGTCCTATTAGAATACCTGAAAATATGTATGCAGGTATGCTTGGATGATTTATCCGGTCAAAAAGCATTAGAGTGATAGATGCTACGATAAATATCAGAGTTAGATTGTTTATTACTTCAATCAACTTTACCACTCCATCTAAGTGACTCTAGATCCATCTGGGTGTTTTTGACAAACTCTGAACGGTACTTCAAATAGTCTTCTAGATAGCTCTCGATTTTTTCTGCCGCAAGAACGGCCTCCCTTATGATGTAGGTGGCTCCCATGTCGTAAAGTTTTTCTTCTTCCTCTCTATCCCTTGACTTCAAAAACACTATGGCATCATCCCTGCGGTTTTCGAGTATTTTTGTATTTACGAGTTCGTCCTCCGAGAAACTGATTATAAGGGACGCACGGTTAGGTGCAGCGGATTTTCGTATCTTTTCGTGTTTCATGTCGCCGAATATGTGTTTTACATCCTTATCTTTAAGTTTACTGAGGTTCAGGTGATTCCTGTCCACCACGACTATCTGCTCGAAGTAATCCTTTATAACAGGCATCATTTTTTCCGTCATCTCGTTGTAGCCCACTATTAGAGCATGATCCTCGAAGTAATCCGTGTCCACATCGCTCTTTTCATCGGAGTCGAATCTTTCAAGGAATTTCTCGAACCTGTGGTAAATTTTATGGTTGTAGTATATCAGATAAGTCGATAAAGACATCGTTAACAGAGCCATTATGCTCAGATAACCAAGTATGGATTCTCCTATGTACCCTCTTGTCAACGCTATACCTCCAACTACCAGTGAAAACTCGCTCACCTGCGTCATGTTTATGCTTCCCAGAAAACTTGTTTTTGGTGTGAACTTTTCTCTGTCGATCAAATAAAACATTATCAAAAAGTTTCCAACCATCAAAACAGCTGAAGCGATCAAGGCCCGCCTCCAGTAAACAAATAGGTTTGAGGCATCAAGCTGCAGGCCGATAGTGGCGAAGAAAAGTATCAGGAAGAAGTCCGTAAGCGTCCTCACTCTTTCCTGGATCTCCTTGTTGTAAGGAATTTGTCCAAGTCCAAGCCCGGCTAGGAAACCACCTACTTCTATACCTAGTCCCATGTACTCTGATATGGATATGAATGCAAATGCCCATGTTATGCCATGTATAAATATTATTTTTTTGTTTTCAGCTACCCTGTCAAGTATGTGAGGGAGGATGTATTTGGATGAAACTATGGAAAGCACCGAGATGAAAATCAGAAGTCCAAATATCTTTGCCAGTGTAAAACCTATCTGGCCCAGACTTCCCACTGTAAAACCTGCCTGTGATATATCGCCGATGATACCGGTTCCAAACAACGCCAAAATTATAACTAGATAGATATCCTGGAGAATAAGCACTCCAACATCTATTTTTCCGGGCAGATCGTTTATCTCGTCCTTGTCAGCAAGAACTTTGACTATCACCGGTGTGGCTCCGAAAACAGTACAAAGAGCTATTATAACTGTTTCCATCATCGTGAAACCAAGTAGGTAAGGCACGATGAATGCCAGAGTTGTCTGCAGGATTGTCTGAAATATCGCTATCCTTGTCACAGGCATCAAGATTTCTCTGATATCGTCTATTTTCATCTCGATACCGAGCAAAAACAGCAGAAAACCAAGCCCTAGTTCAGAAAAAAGTTCTATAGAAGCTGTTGTGTCCACTATATCCAGTAATACCGGTCCAAGAACAAAACCTGTTAAAAGATAAGCTATCAAGAGAGGCTGCTTTGTTTTTTTGGCAAGTATTCCTAGAGCTGTTGCTGTGATGATTATTATGACAAAGTCGAAAGCTATTGGCTCCAGGCTTACCATTGTTGATCTGTTTCAGTGATATCGTTTTTAATTAACTCTGTTTTCTTTGTTAGAAATATTTGGTACATTTGTATAAACAGTTTTCGGTTGTTTTGTTCCTTATGTTATTTGATAGCTGGAGATTTATTAGTAGTGCCTGTACATCATTTAATGATGGAAAAAGAGTTTTTTGAGGAGAGCGCTGACCGGGTTGCCCCGGAACTACTTGGGAGTCTGATAGTGAGAAAAACAGGTCAAGAGACTGTCAAGGGGAAGATAGTCGAGATAGAGGCCTATCTAGGTAAAGAAGATCCTGGAAGTCATGCTTTTAACGGCAAAACCGATCGGAACAAGTTGATGTTCGATACCTACGGCAAGATATATGTTTACCTCTGTTATGGTTTGCACCACATGTTCAACGTTACCGCAGGAATTGAGTCTACTGGAGCAGTTCTTGTAAGAGCTGTAGAACCTGTGGAAGGTCTGGAGAAGATTAAAGAGAACAGGAACGTTCAAGATTTTTACAGTCTGACGGATGGCCCTGGCAAGCTAACGGAAGCTTTCGAGATAGACAGAAGTTTCAATGGGGAAAATGTTTCCGAGGGAGATCTGAGGATTGAAAAAGGCGAGACGGTTGAAGAAGTAAAAAAATCGGGGAGGATAGGTATTTCAAGAGGCAAAGAAAGAGAACTGAGGTTTTATATACCTGGAAACAGGTTTGTGTCGAGTTAAAAAAAGAAAAAGATGTGGATGGATGTAGTTTTCTACATCCTGCTCTCAAGTCTTTCAGGAAGATCTTTTTCGTCTCCGCCGATTTCCTTCACTGTCCTAGCGATGATTGATACTGCCACCTTTCCTGTTTTTTCCTCGTATCCTTTCACAAGTTCGTCAATTAGTTTTTTACCCTCTCCTTCAAGTTCCTGGATATCACCTTCATCGTTTATTTCAATTCCTTCTACTTCTCTTGCTGTTCTCATGGCTAGCTGTTGTCCTATGACCTCCATTTCTCTATCCACTATTTTTTGAGCGATATCTTTGTAGGTAACCATCTGAATCACTTTGGCAAAAGCATTACAACGGTTGTTGTGTTGTGGAAGCCACTCATTTCTCCTCTCTCGATGCATATCTCTCCATATGTTTCGAATCCTGCCAGTGGAGCACCTATTTCATCAGATATCTCTTCAACTGCTTCAGGGAACCTTTCCTGAAGTATGTTTGCTCTGACTATGCATTCGAAGATTAGGCCTCCTGCAATATCTCCTTCCATTTTTTCAGATGCTTTCTTGGCGGCTTTTCTTGAGGCCTCGATCTGTTTGTCTTTTGGACTTGCCATTATCCTGACCACGGTGTTCTCCGGCATGTCGCATGCGAACTCCAGAGGACCGTCAACATCCGATGTGAGGCCAGGCCATCTTACTTTGTATC
Source organism: Candidatus Nanoanaerosalina halalkaliphila (assembly GCA_022729335.1). Taxonomy (GTDB): domain Archaea; phylum Nanohalarchaeota; class Nanosalinia; order Nanosalinales; family Nanoanaerosalinaceae; genus Nanoanaerosalina; species Nanoanaerosalina halalkaliphila. The sequence continues at coordinate 4,482 of JALDAE010000001.1, read as the reverse complement.
CTTTTGCCGACTGGATACCGAAGCCATACCTTTTAAGAAGTATTCCAAGCTCTTCATCTCCACCCTCTATTTGATCAACGTCTATACACAGTTCTTCTTCTGCGTCGTATCTGACCTGTTCCTTCCAGACTTCGAATGCTGGTTTGTTGTTTATTTCGTGTACTGTTGATCCTTCTGATTTTGTTATTTCAAGTGGTGGTGAGATAGGTTCGTGTCCGTGATCTACAGCCATAGCGACAGGTTTTTCAGATGCTATGACTCCTAATACCACTGCGTTGTCGGAAACATGGTCCTCGTTAAATACCACGGTTTTTTCAAGCGCAACATCGTCTCCAGCGGATCCGCCTGCCACCTTGAAATCCTGGCCGAGTACTTCGAGAGTGTTCCACGAGACCTGTGTTCCTTTTCCTGCAAGTCCGTCGTGAAGGTTTATGACTGAAGTGTACGGATAATTGTGGATACTTTCCGGCAGATCCTCGGCTGCTTTCTCAAGCGCTCCTTCCGCATCCTCTGACAGTCCCTCTCCAAAACCTGTGAAGAATTCCATATCATCGCTTGATATAAGGGCCACGCTGACCTGTCCGGTTCCAACCTTCTCTTCGTTAAACTCTCCAGCTGTCGAGCTACCTATTATACTTGCATCTCCAACTATTTCTTTCACCCCTTTTTGGACATCTTCATAATCGTATTTAGAGGATGTGAAAACAATAGCTAGTTCAGGATCACTTTCAAAATTTTCCATTGCGTTTTCTGATGCTTTTTTAGCGGCTTCAAAGCCGTTGTCTCCTGCTCCTACACCGGTGTTAAATTCTGTCATTTATTTCACCTAGAACAGACTGGGTTAAAATTTGTTAAAAAATTAATTATCTTATTTTGATATAAATAAAGATTTTATGGATTTAAATACATTACAAGTTGTGAGGATATTTTTTTGTGTCTGATTTACGCTTTAAACCTTGTTTTTGTTTTCAAAGCAGTTAATTGACTTTTTCATGTTATATTGGTTTACTTTAAGAATTAACATGGGCTCGACGGGATTTGAACCCGCGACTACGAGGTCTCTCTCAGCAATTATTTAGAACTTAATCTTTCGGGTTAAGAGCCTCGTGCTCTGCCAGACTGAGCTACGAGCCCTCGTAAACTATTCCTTCCTGTCCTTGCTCCAGCTGAAGTCCCTTCTCTTCGAAGTTTCTCCAAATCCACAGGAAGCGCATACTTTTTTCTTCAGATGAAAAGCCTTCTTTCCGCATCTTCTGCATTTGCCATGAGTCTTCTTGTTCCTTTTTCCTTTTCTGAGCTTTCCTTCTACCATGTATTACACCTATTTATTCCGGAGAAACTACCATGACGTTGTCTCCACGGATAAGTAGTTTGCCGAACTGAGTCTGTGTGTCTTCCTTTTCCATCCTTGCATCTTCAAGCCACATGTTGAGATGCATGTCGAAAGCGGTCAAGGTTCCTGACACAGTAACCTGTTCATCGTTTCCAATTGGTTTTAGTTTCACTAGAATTTTGTCTCCTTTCACCGAATCAAGCATATCCAAAGGTCTTTGGGACACTGTTTGACACCTGGAATAAAACTTGTAAACAACTTATTTAAAGGTGAAATAATTTTAGGTGTCGGCTCCCCTGACGGACAGGAAAAGCCCTTTCACTTATAAAAACTTTGTCTTCAAAATAAAAACAGGTCGATAGAAAATGGCAGAGGCACACGAAAGATCCAGGAGAAAGAGTTCAGGAGGTCTGTATAAACCTAACACGAAGAGAAAGAAGAGAAACCTGATGGGAGAGTTTTCAGCAACCGTCGTGGATGACGAAGTAAAAGCAAATGGAAAGAAAAGCAGAGGTAACACTCACAAGATCAGCCTCAAAAAAGCAAGTCATGTCAGCGTTTCGAAGGATGACGGTGAGACTGTCAAAGCCGAAATTGAGGACGTTCTAGAGAATCCTGCGAACCCTGATTTTGTTAGAAGAGGTATTTTGACCAAGGGATCCGTGATCGATACCGATGAAGGAAAGGTCAGGATCACTTCCAGGCCGGGCCAGGACGGAACTATCAACGGAGAGCTGATTGAAGACTGAAACAATCAAAACACTTTTTTGAAATTCGATAGATGGCAAGGTTTAACTACGAGGAATATCTGTACAGGGAGAAGATCAAAAGATTTTTAGGAGAGATAGATTTTGATTCCGATGCCATCATAGTTGAAGGAAAGAAAGACAAGCAGGTTCTAGAAAAACTGGGTGTTTCCACCAAAATTTTTATGGTTTCCAAGAGAGAACTCAAAGAATTCTGCGAAACCGTTTCCCGCTGTTCCGAGTCTGTAGCGGTATTGACTGATTTTGATGAGGCTGGAAAAGAGATTAACAAGAAACTTGTACAGGAGTTAAGGGAAGAAACCGACATCCTCAGTTCTTACCGCAGGGATTTTGGAAAGCTTCTGACTTCCAGAGACAGGTACTGCATTGAAGACATCAGACCTCTTCTGGGGAGAGAATTCGATAAATTTGACGAAGTTAAACTCTCTAGACTGTATTCTCGACTTGGTTGATCTTCAATACTTGTTATAAAGCGCATATAATAGTTTTATACCTCCGGTGTTAATTTGTAATTGGGAAGTGATGAAGGACGTTATTGACCACGATGATCCTGTAAAAAAACCAAAACGATTTATGCTGATTTCTGATCCACACTTCTTCAGTATGCATTCCGACTTTCTGGAAATAATTAGCAACGTTCACAAGTATGGAGAAGAACATGAATGCGATGAACTGATTGTAGGGGGAGATATATCGGAGAGAGATGTATACGAGGTTAAAGAATTAATTATGGATGAGGTATTCGACGGTTTCAAGATAGCAAAGGGAAACCACGACAAATGGAAGATACCTGATCTTTACAGAAGCATAGAAGACGGGGTCAAGGAAGAAAAAGATATTTTGATAGGCAGGAAGCTGATATGGGAGGAGGGAACATACGATGATATATCAATGGCTCTGGCCCATAGACCTCACGATTTCGGGATCAGGTCGAGTTACACCGAGTACGAGGAAGAGTTAATAGATGACGTAATTATTTACGGTCACTCCCACGCTGCCTTTGACAGGATTCTTGGGAATAAAGGGCCAGAGGGCGAAGGATCGGTGGTTATAGGTATAGGAAGTGTATATGAAAACCACAACACTCCATACAGGGATAGGCAGAAGATGCCTGACAGAAGTTTCCAGATCATGGAGTTAGACGGAGAGGAAATAACGCTTGAACATTACGACTTTGATCATAACTACATAGTCGAAAAATCACTTTATGAGAAAAACCTGGAGGGTTTTAGGATGACCTCGAAGGAGATATATGCGGATATTCTTCAGGATTCCTACAGCCAGGAAGAAGTTTTAAGTTATGCTTGACAAAAAATGAGATATGTTCAAGAGCAAAGGCATAACTGTAAAAACAGGGGATGAAGAACTGGTAAATATTACATCCAGGGTTTCCGAGAAACTTTCCGAAACAGGAATAGAAAACGGTTTCTGCCTTGTTTTCTGCCCTCACACAACCGCAGGGATATTCGTAAATGAGAGGGAGAGCGGACTAAAGGAGGATATGCTTAGTTTTCTGAAGGAGACCGCTCCCAAGGGACAGGGTTACAAGCACGATAGAGGGCCTGAGACAAATGCTCACGCACATATAAGAAACATGTTGACAGGGGAAAGTACTGTTTTACCGGTAGAAGATGGGAAACTTGTTCTCGGAACCTGGCAAAACGTATTTCTCCTTGAGAGCGACGGTCCAAGGACAAGGAACGTAAACATCTACGTCATGGGAGAAAATTAGGGGGAAAAAGAGGATCTATTATTCATCCTCTTCAGGCCACTCGACACTGATCTTTGGAAGTCTTGGCCCAACCCTGTTCTTGAAAGCTTCGGAAACGTCCTCGATGTAGTCCTTGGTTTCTTCAACTATGTCCTTCATCAGAGGAACCACTACTTCCTCTCCGACTTCTGTTATCTTGTAATAGGCATCTTTACCGGAGTCCACCTGTTTCTGAACCCATTCTTTTTCCATCAGTTCCTCTATCCTGTTCTCTACAACGTGTTTGCTTTTATCAAGCTCCCTTGCAATATCATCAAGATCTCTGTCTTTATCCTTGAGAACCTTCATTATCTTTAAATCAACTTTTTTGTCTTCAACACCATCGTGGACTTTTGAAGCATGTACATGCAGCCCTCTTTCCGTGCTGAAGCTTTTTTCACATTCATCGCATACAAATTCTTCCTCGGTCATCTTTATCAGTAAAGAGTTATTCCTTGTCTGATTTAAAATTATCCTTGTCCTCGCCCTTGCCTGACTTGTACCTCTCCATGAAGTCCTTGTCCCTGAACTCGGGTCTTAACTTGATACCTTCTCCGGTGATCTCATACGGATGAGCGCCAGGGATATAGTTCGTGTTCCTCATTTTCCTTATCTCGATATCTCTAAAGCTT
>JALDAE010000017.1 GCA_022729335.1 Candidatus Nanoanaerosalina halalkaliphila | reverse complement strand
CGGCTCACCGGCAGCGCCCATGTCCCGGAACAGCGCGATATACCATTCGCGATAAGACCTCCAAAACCGTATATAGGGAGGTAGGGTCCTCTAAGAAATCCAGGGTTGATGAGATAATCTTCGTTTTTTGTCCTGTAAAAAAGCTCTATCAACCAGCCTGCCAGACAAAAACCTATAAAAACTATCAGATAATTTACCAAACTCATTTTGGACCCCTGAAATGATTCCAGTTATCTATAAATACTTGCTCATGAACTTTTAAGAAATAATGTGGGGATTACAGTTTTTGATCCCTATATTTCTTCCATAAGCCTCTTCTTTTTTTCTTTGAACTCTTCTTCCGAAATCTTTCCCTTGTCATGTAGTTCGGAGAGTTTTTCCAGTTTCTGGGTCGCTGTTTCTCCCTTTCTCTCCATCTTCTTTTTTTCGGATTCAAGAGTCCTCAGTACGCTTGTAAGCTTTGGACCGCTCTTTTCAGGTATCATGAATTTTTTGGTCTCACCGCTTTGCAGGTTTAGAACCAGTAAATCGTATCCTTTTCTTTCCTCAATGTTTATGTCCTCGAGAGAATGGAAAGGATAGTCCTTGAATATCTCGGAGTCGCCCACCATCCTGAAGTTCCCTCTTCTCATGAGGATAAGCCGGTGGCTTGTAAGTATAGTGTAGTTGTGTCCCCTTTCATCATCTACAGGAACCCAAGCGATTAACCTTAAGCTTTCGGTGCCGGCAAGCTTGTCTTCAAGTTCCTCCAGCACCTCTGAAAAATCTCCGTCCTCAGGAATCTTCTCTATATCTTTAACAAGGACCACCTCTAAGGAAATTAATAAAATAATGGATATAAAAAGTTAATCCAGATGCGACTTAAAAAACAGTCATTTATGAATTTTTTGTATATCTCTGCCGGGATCCTGCTCTTCTTATTCGCAATTGAGTTATTGACAAGTTCAACAGGGGCTCTGGCACCTGAATTAGAAAATTTTATGGTTTTTATCGATAATCCATTGAATGCACTTGGTTTAGGCTGGATATCTTCTTATATTATGCTTTCAGGTTATCCTGTAACTGTTTTTGGACTTTCACTTTTTGACTCAGGGGTTATAAGCGAGATATCAACTTTCTTTGTAGTGAATGGTTCTAGGCTGGGAGCTTCCTTGATAGTTATCGTTATCGGAGTTGTTGAATCTTTGAGGAAAAAAGATCTTGACATGATTGACAGCACATCTATAGGTTTCATGACGCTTCTGATCACATACACTATCGTTCTCCCCGCTATCCTCATTGGACTTCTTATAGTCCGGATGGATTTGTTGAACGTCTATTTCGAATTAGAGTTTTTGTCCCTGATTGACATCATTTATCAACCTATAGTTGATTCTGTATTGAATTTTTTTGGCCCTTATCTGGGTGTTTTAATAGCTCTGGTAACCCTTTATTTTGCACTTTCGATTTTTGAGAAACCTTTCCACCGTATGAAGGTTGAGAATTTCAAATCTTCGTGGATTAACTTTTTGATGGAGAGAAAGATATATTCCTTCCTTTTTGGAGCTGTGCTAACATTTTTTTCACAATCCGTTGCTCTGAGCATAGGACTTATTGTTCCTATTTACAACCGTGGTTTTCTGCAGAGAAGAAACCTGATACCTTACATCATGGGCGCCTGTGTAACTACCTTTGGAGGCACCCTGGCAGTTTCTTTTTTGATAGGTAATGAGATAGCCATAAACCTGACTCTTGCAATAATAATAGCGAATCTGCTGGTAAGCCTTTTCTATCTGTATTTTTACAGGGAGTATCACTCATATATCTCGAACCTAACAAACTTCTTTTTACAGAAAAATTCAAGACTATTCCTGCTATTGTTTGCGATGTTTGTTTCTCCATTTCTTTTGCTGGTGGTGGTATGAGTTGGAACCGGTTTACAAGAATTTGTCCACCGATGAATGGGAAAGAAAGATTGGTTACTTGACCGACATGTTTTCTGATTGCCGACTTTGCAACCATGAATGCGGTGCAGATAGACGAGAGGGTGAAAAAGGGATATGTGAAGAGGGTTCCACGTTAAGAATAGCTTCTATCCAGCCTCATTTCGGTGAGGAGAAACCTCTGGTTGGAAGGAAGGGTTCGGGCACAGTTTTTCTTTCTGGATGTTCGATGAGTTGTGTCTACTGTCAGAACTGGCGTATTTCCCAGAAAAATGAAGGTGATCTACTGGATGTGGAGGAGATGGCCGAGAAAATGTTGTATCTACAGAACAAGGGATGCCACAACATTAACTGGGTAACCCCAACACATTTTGCGCCTTTACTTGTTAGATCACTCCATATAGCTTCGGAAAAAGGACTTGAAATCCCTGTAGTTTATAATACAGGTGGATACGACAATGTTGAATTACTGAAAGGACTGGAAGGTGTTGTGGATATATACATGCCGGATGTGAAGTACGGATCTGACGAAAAAGCAGACAAGTATTCTTCCGCCCCGGGTTACTGGACAAATATCAAAGAAGGCTTGAAGATCATGCAGGAACAGGTTGGGGATCTCAAGACCGATGAAAACGATATAGCTTACAGGGGAATTCTTTTGAGACATCTTGTACTTCCCGGAAACTTGGCGGATTCCGAAAAAGTACTTGGATTTATAAAAGAGGAAGTATCCGATAACTGCCATGTGAACATCATGGGACAGTACAGGCCCGCCTACAGATCAAGAGAGTATGGAAAGCTTTCAAGAAGAGTAAAAAGGAAAGAGGTAGAAAAAGCCCGAGAAAAGGCCGATGAAATAGGACTGAAACTTATCTAGATGTTTTCATTGATCCATTCAGCGATATCTCCTGGTTCCATAACTCCCGAGAAACTGTCTTTCTCCTCTCCGTTCATGAAAAGTATCACATTAGGAATACTCTTTACGCCATGATCCTCTGCCACTTCAGGAAGCTCGTCTATGTTCACCTTGTAGAACTCAGTGTCCTCGGTTTTCTCCTCGGCTTTTTCCATCTTTGGACCAAGTTTCTTGCAAGGTAGACACCACTCCGCCCAGAAATCGACCACTACAGGCTTCTCTCTGGATTTCTTCAGAACTTTTTTTTCAAATTTTTCTTTACTCTGGATATCCTCCATATTTGATCACCTCATAAAAAAGGAATTACGTGTTGCAAGTAATAGTAAGCCAGGAAAAACATGATCAACGAGGCAGCAAGCGTGGTCCATGTGACCGCGTTTTCCTGGTCGAACCACATTTCCTTGGATATGACTGCTCCCAGAAAAATTACAAGCTCTATGAACATGTAAAAGAACAGGTAAAGCAATATATACATACCGGAACCCATCGTTGCAAGACCGGCATCTGCCAGCACACCAGTAAATACAAGCGGAAGTCCGATGGAACAAGGAAGTTCCACTACAACCATAACAATTGCAAAAAGAAAAACTATGCCCGCAGTTGCCCAGATACCTGCTTTCGGATTTCTCAAAGTTTTGGTGACTTTTCTCCTCACCTTTGAGACATACTTGCTTCCCGTTGTTTCACAGGTAGGTCCGTACTTGTAGAACTGCAGGAACTCCCTAAAGAAGTATATCCCTCCTGCAAGTGCAACAAGACCTATGAAAAGTTCCAGGAAACCAAAATAACCTATCACTGCATTTATAATTCCGTACCATGCAAATACTATCACTCCATATACTGAAACAGTTGTTAGGATGAAAAGACCTCCATAAAACAGTATTTTTTTACGATCTTCAAGTTTCAGAACTATACCCAGAATTAACAGAAGAGCACCTATGCTACAAACATTGAAGCCGTCTGCCGTACCTAGAACAGCCGCAAGCACTGGAAGAGAAAACTTTGTCAAATCCGTCTCTCCAAAGAAAGGAAGATCCACTATTTGTCCTTCTTCCTCTGTGATGTTTTCTTCATCATCAACAGGCTCTCCAAGAGCCCCACGGACGGTTTTTTCTATTTCATCTTGTATATTTGAGTTGAATCCCTTGTAGAACTCTCCTGCAACAAAGGTCATGGGAACTCTGATATCTCCTAGTTCCTCTCCGTACTCTTCTGCAAACTCTTCCGCTTTATCTACTGATCCGCTTGCATATATGTCGTACTTGTGAACTTCAAGCTGAGGATATTTTTCAAAAAGGGTTTCATGGAACTCCTCCTGCTTTTCGCAGTTAGGACAACCATCCATGTAGAAATAATGGTACTGAATTTCTTCCTGATTATCTAAAGTCTGGTTAACTGTATCATTTGCTGGTTCAGTCGCTTGAACATTCATTAGAAGACTGGAGACTACAAGGATCAACGCCATAAATTTTGTAATGTCTCTGGTCATCCCTTTCCACCGTTTTTTTATTAGATGAAACAGGTTAAATAGGTTCGTTTCATTTTTTGAAACAGCCGGTTTGAAACGTTTCAACCAGCTTTTTCATATTTTCTCGAAAGTTTTACCATGTTGCTGTTGCCGTTTTTTTCCTTTTCTATAACTCCCTTGTTCTCCATTTTGCCCAGTAACCTGCTAACCTTTACCTTTGAAAGACCGGTTTTTTCAACAATCTCTGACTGCATTAAAGAAGTATTACCATAAAGAAGCTTCATTATCTTTCGCTCGTCTTTATCCATTACTCTTAACACATGTTCCAACTTTAGGCTACTTTCTTTTTCTTCTCTGAATATCGTGAATATCAGCATACCGGTAAAAAGCCCTAATGCACCCATGAAAGGTATGAAAAGATAAGGAGGGACTGCGCATCCACATTGCTGACCTGCTCCTATCCTCACCTGTGTGTACATGGATGCAAGAGCAACTATCAAAACAAAAAACGAAAGAACGGCCATACCAAAAAGATGTTTTTTATCGAGGTTCATCAAAAAAACTATTTAAATACAATTTTTAAAACAATGCTTTCATTAATTCGTTAAGTCTGTGATTTAAACATTACCATCGATTCGAATTTTCTGGTTTTTGAGGAAGTTTTTTCAACCTTCAAAGTTTATTTAATATTAACATCCAAATGTGGTCTGGGTCAAAATGAATATAAGAAACATATTCGGCGGATTACTTACTTTTTTGCTAGTTCTCTCTATTTTTGCCGGCTACGGTGCTTCGACTGCAAATAACATTACGACGGAAGAGAACGTTGAAAAGATGGCTGTGGAGATAATCAGGATTCAGCTCGAGTCAGAGATAGGGGATAATTTTATACAGGAAATAGAAGATGGAGATGCCGAGTGCGAGGATTACGAGGATATTTTTAGAGCCTTGCCTTACGAGTGTGAAGTAGTTGCAGAGCAAGGTTTTCAAGAGGTTGTCGGGCCTCAAGTTGAGGAAATGTTAGAGGAACTGGAAGAGATCGAGGAGGTGAACCAGGCAAGTCAGAGTTTTCGTTATGGATTTCTTGTGTTTTCCGGGGTCTTGGTACTGCTGATTTTTCTTGTAATGAAACCTACGTCACGGGCATTCAAGTATTTGGGAATAATAGCTATCTTGATAGGTGTTTCGTTTATGTTTTCTGAAGTACTTATCGAACAGGGTGTATCAATATCTTCTGAATATGCTTTGGAGTCTATGGTAGAAGGTGAAGTACCTGAAGATGCAGATTTAATGATGGAGAATATGTTAGATAGTATATTAGGTATGGAAGTAATAGAAGATGAGTTTGAGAGAGCTAAAAATACAGGTATAGCCTTTATAGCGTCTGGGTTTGTTCTGATTTTCGTCTACGGATTCAAGGATAAACTTGTTGAAAGGCTTAAGTAGTATCTAATCAGTTGATCTCGCTTTCTCTTTTTCTTATGGATAAAGGTCTGAAGTCATCGTGAGTCGAGGACTTGACAAGCATGTACTTGTTCGAACCCTCGCTTTCTATTTTATCCACTTCCCGAATCCTGATACTCTCTACACCATTGATTATCTCCTTTATTTTTTCTTTCAACCTTGACCTGTTAAATCCTTCTTCCGATACAACTTTCAGACTTATTTTCTCTCTGTCCAGCTGCTCTAGCTGGAAATGATCGATTCCATCTATGTTGTGAATCGCATCCCATATCTTTCCAGGCATATGCGGAATACCTCTTCTGTCCATTATAACACTCTGTATCCTGCCCTTTACTTTCATCCTTCTTCCGGTCCTTCCGCATGAGCATTTCTCGTCAGTATAATATCCTATGTCCCCATGTTCAACCCTTATAAGAGGCATGCCATAGTTTGTAAGGCTTGTCACAATTAAATTAGAGAGTTCTCCATCATTTGCATTTGTACCATCAGGTTTTATGAATTCAACATAACAGTGCTCTTCCAGTATATGCATCCAGCCTTTCTCATGACTGCATTCAGCTCCATACCTCCCCCATTCACACCCGCCGTAGTTCTGAAAGGTTTCAGCATCGAAACTCTTCTCTATTTCTTCTCTCATGTTCTCCGTCGAAAGCCCTCCCACCAGATCTATTTTTTCAAGTTCTGGAGGTTCTAAATCATTTTCTTCTATAAACTCTGAAAACCACTTGAGATATAACGGATAAGCGGCAAGTAGATCAGGTTTCTCTTTTTTTATTTTTCTTATGTATTCCTCAAAAACTTCTTCTTTTATGTCTGTATCATTTTCTGCGATAGGTGGAAGAGTTTTCTTTCGGTGCAACGTTTTTTTGACTATTTTTTCCATTACAGCATATGTACTATTCGTTGGATTTCTTAGAAATTCTTTGAAATAATCTGTTAATGATTCAAAACCTTTCCCTTCTTTTTTTGCTGGTTGGCATTCGTTTGGCGTAATTCTTAGGACTTTTTCTCCTATATCGACACCGTAGAGCTTTCTGCTCCACAATTTTGCAGCGTATTTGTGGTTTACATCATCTTTATCCTGTACAAGCTTCGTTATCCGACCGGTTGTCCCCGATGTGTTGGTGAAACGAATTTTCTTGTTTCTGTAGTTTTTTGCGATTAGCTTATCGGGAAAGTTCTTCCTTAGTTCTGGTTTGGTTGTGATAGGTATTTTTTGGAGGTCTTCCCTTGATTCTATGTCTTCGGGTGTTATACCGGCTTCATCGAATTTTTCACGGTAGAAAGGCACGTTTTCGTATGCGTGATTTATAATTTCCTTTAACTTGTTCCACTGTTCTTCCTCTCTTTTTTCTTTATCTTTGAAGTCATTTTTTACGTAATTTTTGTGGTATTTCCAGGCTTTGTGTCCTGTTATCTTGCTAAAAAGAGGAATGAACGGTTTCAGTAATTTGCTCATAAAGTTTTTTTTGTATATTGGCTGTTAAAATTGTTTTGGAGGCAAAAGTTAAAAGAATATATCATTATATGATATGTGTTGTTTATGGGAAAAGAAATCACACTTGAAATCGGGGGCATGACATGTGCGTCATGTGCAAATTCATTGAAAAAGGCGTTTTCGGACCTAGAAGGGGTTGTAAAAGCAGAAGTTAATTTTGCGAATGGTTATGCTTATATAGAATACGAAAATGAGGATCTGGAGATAGAAGATTTTAGAGATGCTGTTGAATCAACAGGATATGATTTTAAAGGGGTTAAAGGGGAAAATAAAGAAAGAAGTTTTGATGTTGAGGGGATGACCTGCGCTTCATGTGCGAAAAGTATCGAAGAATCTCTTGAAGGAATTGATGGTGTTGAGGAGGCCAATGTTAATTTTGGAACTGAAAAAGCAAGAGTTTTATATGATGGTAACAAGGTTTCCGGCGATGAGTTTAAAAAAGCGGTTGAGGATGCAGGATACTCTATAAAGACTGATGAAGTTAGGGATGAAGTGAAAAAGGTTTTGAGGAGAACAAAGATAGGCTGGCTTATCACTGCTCCGATGTTTGCATGGATGCTTCCTTCTATGCTTTTTGGAATAACCTGGCCCAACGAGTTTTTATTCAACACAGGGATGCTGGTGTTATCCACACTTGTACTTACATTGGCAGGTAAGGAGACATTCAAAAGCGCTATTAATAGTCTCTCTCATGGATCGGCAAATATGGATGTTTTGATAGCTCTAGGAGCTTTTTCGGGTTATTTAACAGGTATACTTACATTTTTCACTCCTCTGCTTAACTTTTCCGGAGTGGGCGCAATGATAATGACTTTTCACGTTACGGGTAGGTACATAGAGGAAAGAGCAAAGGGTAGGGCCTCTGAAGCTATAGAAAAACTGATGGAGCTCGAGGCTTCGACGGCCACTGTGATCGAAGACGGGGAAGAAAAAGAGGTGTCTGTTGACAAGATAGAGCCGGGAGATGTGATGCTGGTCAGACCGGGTGAAAAAATACCTACTGATGGAGAGGTTGTCGATGGATTCTCGGCAGTGGATGAATCAATGGTTTCGGGAGAGTCGGTTCCGGTTGAAAAATAAACCGGAGATAAAGTTATAGGATCAACAGTTAATCAGACTGGTGTTCTGAAAGTCAAGGCGACAAATGTGGGCAGTGAAACATTTCTCTCTCAGGTTATAGATATGGTTGAGAGAGCTCAGGCTTCAAATGTGCCTATACAGCAACTTGCTGACAAAGTAACCGGTTTTTTCGTTCCTGCCGTAATAATAACAGCTGTTTTTGCTTTTGTTGGATGGAATTTATTTCCGGGTGTTATGGAGTTTGTTGCCGTAGCACTGAACGATATATTGCCATGGATAGATCTTTCCATGAGTCCAATGATGCTTGGAGTTTTTGCAGGTATGGCAACGCTTGTAATTGCATGCCCCTGTGCTCTTGGACTCGCTACTCCAACAGCACTGATGGTTGGTAGTGGAAAAGGAGCTGAAAACGGGATACTGATTCGTAACGGCGAGGCCATACAGGTTATGAAGGATGTTGACTCGATAGTTTTTGACAAGACCGGTACACTGACCAAAGGAGAGATGAGTGTCACTGATTTTATTGGGGGTGAAGAAGTTTTGAAAATAGCGGGATCTGCGGAATCTGTTTCGGAACATCCAATAGGTAGAGCTATAGTTGAAAAGGCAAAAGAAAAAAACTTGGAGATTTTGGAACCTTCAGAATTCGATGCTGTGAAAGGCAAAGGATTGAGAGCTATCTTGAATGATGAAGAAATTTTTGTGGGAGCTCCAAGACTTTTTGAAGAAAAGAGTATTGATTTTGATGAGTTTAAAGAAGATATAGAGAATTTACAGTCTGAAGGGAAATCTGTCAGTATAGTTAGCAGGGCCGGCGAAGTTATTGGGGTTATCGGGATTTCTGATACGTTAAAGTCCGAGGCAAAAAGAACGGTTTCAAGGCTTCAAGAAAACGGAAAAGAATGTTATATGATTACAGGTGACAACGATAGAACAGCTCGAGTAGTGGGTGAACGTATAGGTATTGATAATATTTTTTCCGAGGTCCTTCCTGGCGAGAAAGCTGATAAAATAAGAGAACTCCAGGATTCGGGACACACGGTGGCCATGGTAGGTGACGGTATAAATGATGCTCCTGCTCTGGCACAGTCCGATGTAGGTGTAGCTATTGGATCCGGCACGGATATAGCCATAGAATCCGGAGATATAGTTCTTGTAGGGGACTCCATAGGAGATGTTGTGAACTCAATCACCCTTTCAGAAAATGTTTTCAAAAAAATAAAACAAAATCTGTACTGGGCTTTTGGTTATAATGTTTTGATGATTCCTTCGGCGGTTTTTGGAATAATCCATCCTCTATTTGCTCCGATTGCAATGGCTTTGAGCTCTATTTCAGTTATACTTAATTCAAACAGGTTAAAGAAAATAAACTTACTTTTTTAAAGCTAAAACCTATTTCCATACAAACCACGTATCAAAATATGATATGTCTTGTTTTAAATAATTGTTTAATTAATAAATGTATGTATGCCTGTAAAAGTAAGAAATATAGTAAAAATGCTCACCATCTGTTCCCTGTGGCAGGACAGCAAACACGGATACGAGCTCATGAATGAAATAGAAGAGAAAACAGGGAAAAGACCCAGTGCTTCCCAGATTTATCCTTTTCTTGACCAAATGGTAGAGAAAGGTCTCCTTGAAGTTGAGAAAACCGGTGATAGAGGTAAAAAAGTATACAGTTTAACTGAGGATGGCCAGGAATTTGTCGAAAGAAAGATGGACATGTTTTCGGATATATTTACTGCTACTCTGGAGAACAATCTTAAAGTTTGTGCGCACTGCGGTTGCAAGGTCTATGAGGGAGGTATCAAGGAAGAGATAGATGGAGAGGAATTAAAGTTTTGCTGCAAACATTGTGCTGAGAGCTATAAGTCACAATCTTAAATTTTTATTAACTTAGTATATCCAAAATTTTGTATATGGATCAGATAATAAACATCATTTCTCTCTATCTTTTTCCAACCTTTTTTCTGATATGTTTCTTTATAGTTTTGGTTCTGTTCCCTTCCTACTTCAAAAGAATCGCCGGATATTTCAAAAGCGTTGAGAAAAGTTATCTTATTGCACTGGTTCTTCTAGTTTTATCTGGATTTATGATCAGGGCTTTTGTTTTTGAAAATATGAATGTCCAGTTTCTCGATGAGCATTATATGTTGGATGTTGGGAATAATATTTTGGGAGGTGATGGTGCGGTTAGATGTGTTGAGGGCCTGGAACACAGAGAATGTTCTCCTTATCACGATGTAGGATTTCCATTGTTGGTTTCAATAGTGTTCCTAATTTTTGGTACTTCCTCAAACGCGGTTATATGGTTTAATGTGGTACTGGGGTCCTTCTCTATAGTTCTGTTTGGGTATATCGGAATGAGTTTTTTTGGTAAAAAAATTGGTTTGTTAGCTACCATGATATTTTCATTTATGGCCACACATAGTTTTTGGTCCAGTACAGGTGAAAAAAAAGTTGCAGCATACTTCTTTTCTCTGATTTTTATGGGAAGTGCATTATATATTCTAGATAAGGGCCGTCCTGACAAATTCATATTTTTAATACTGGCTTCATATGCATTTGCCAGTGCTATAAGACCTGAATTTTTTGTTATATTGTTTCCTATGTTGTTTATAGTATTTTATAAGAGAAGTGAAATCATAATAAGGAATATAAAATCATCAATACCTAAATTTATTTTCTTTTGTTTTTTAATTGTTTTTTTGTTAATAACAAGTCTATTACAGGTTTATATGAAGATTTTTATGGTTGGGACAGGCGGCCAAACAAACTTTGAGATGTTTGGCCTAACATTCTTTTTAGAGAACATTTTTTACCTGTTTCATATGCCTTATTCCTCGGTATTAATAGTGCCTTTTATCATTGTTGTTTATGCAGGGTTTAGGAATCAAATAAGTATCAAAGAAAATTTTATAAAGTATTATGGCATTTTAGCTTCAATTATTATTCCTCTAATGATTTTTCTGTTTTTTAGATACATGAGTTCAAGGTATGTTATATTCCCTTTTTCTTTTTCTCTATTTTTTATTGGTAGTTCTATTTTTAATACCTCATTTGGAAAATATAAAAATACAGTAAGGGTGTTGATGGTTGTTTTGTTATTAGCTTTTTCATCCATAGCATTTTACAATATTAGCAACGATAGATCTGGAAGATACGATTATATTATAGATGATATAAAATCCGAATACCAGGGTTGTAGAGTATTTACAAAATTTTCAGAAATGTTTGTACTTTCTGGGGAGATTGAAGGATTACGAAAAGAAGATTTGTTTGAAAATGAGGATCTAGTATATGAATCAATTAGAGAACACGAATGTAACCTTTTTTTGACCGACCACTATTTTGAAAGGTTTCACTTCGATATCGAGCCTATAGAAATGTATGAAAGAGATTCGAATCATGAATTTTATCTATATAGGCTTCATGGTATTGATTAAACTACATGTTTTTACCTAAATTTTATAATTGAGAACCTCTATATTTAAAGTATGGATTTAATGATTAACCAGATGCAGTTCCTTTTCTCGGTTTTCTTTGGTTCTTTAGGGATTATTATCAGCGTTCTTTCCTTTTCTATTTTCCAGATCTTTGAGGATAACGAGGAAAAAGCCGAGATATCTTTCCAGATAAACTCGGAGAAAGTTTACAACGAATTTTTGGTTATACTATTCATGAACGCTGTTATGATGATAGGTTTTATATTCTACACTATATGGGGAATTATAGAGTTTCCTCTTTCCTGGAACATCGGTATGTCCATAGGAGTGCTTTACATGGTAACAATGAGTGTAATACTATTTAGATGGTGGAGGCGATTCCAATGATGCTCGAGATATTTATCTATGGTCTTTATGGAAGTATCATGTTCTTTATAATCACGTTATTCACCATTAGGATACTTGAGAACATGGAGGAAAACCCCAAAGTAGCATTGATGAATTTTTTCAACAAGAATGAGACTCCGAAATACTTCAGAGTACTTAGCATATCTGCATCCGTTTTGAGTATAGGATATGCTTTTAATATGATAGGAAATCTTTTTGGTATCCAGGCCTCTAACTACATCACAGTATTTGTGAATTTCATGATTTTCATAGTGATGGCATACTTTTTCGTAGGGATCTATAAGATTACCTCCCCGGTTTCCAAGGAAGATTAAAGGATTTTTTAATTCGTGATACTATGGAGACAATATTGCTTTTTGTTGTTCTGCTGGGAATTTTTTATCTTGCATATAAGGTTTACAGGATCGAAAACAGGAAAGTTGTTCCTCAAGAAGAGATAGAGAGATCTCTGGAGAAATCACTCAAGGATGCTGATTTCTACGAGGATATAGGGAAGATCACCTCATACACGGAGGATATAAGGGAAATACACCAAGATGTTTCCTCCATGCTTGAGAGCCCTAAAGAAAGAGGTAGTTTTGGAGAGCAACAGCTCGAGCTTATTCTCCAAGACATGCTGCCTTCGGACATGTATGGTATAAGGGAAGAGGTTATAGACAACAAGATTCCGGATGCATATATAGAGACATCAGGTGGGATAATATGTATTGACTCAAAATTCCCTCTGGAGAACTACCGCAGAATGCTTGATTGCAACGATGAAACCGAAAGAAAATCTTATGCAGATAATTTCAGAAGAGATGTGGAGAGGCACCTTAGAAAGATAAAAAACGATTATCTGAGACCTAACAAGGGAACTTTAAACGTTTCATTTGCTTTTGTTCCTTCGGAGAGTGTTTATTACTACCTTGTAACCGAGGAGTTCGACATGGTAAAGAATTTTTCTTCCAAGGGAGTTCAGGTTGTATCACCCCTGACAGTGGGCCACAAGATGCAGTTGATCAAAGCTGATGTAAAAACTCAAAAACTTTCTGAAAAAGCAGAAAGCGTAAAGAGAAACCTTGAAAATATATCAGAGAGTATTGAGAAATTTGAAGATGAATGGAGTACTTTAAAGAGACATGTTTCAAATGCTGAAAAAAAGTCCGGAGATGTAGACAGAGAATTCAACCGCCTTGTTGACAAGTTTGATTCTGTTTCAGATTTTCAGGAAGATTGAATTTTTTTGTATCCTGCTATATTTTTAAAACTCTTCTATCAAGTTTTTTTCTAGGTATGAATCCTGACAAAAGAAAAGAACTGGTCTTAAGAAATACTGAAGAGGTAGTTACAGAGGAAGAACTTGAAGAAATACTTGAAAAAAACACTCCAAGATGTTATGTTGGGTATGAGACATCAGGACCTGTTCATCTCGGTCACTGGATATCTGTCAGGAAGATGTTGGATCTTCAAAAAGCAGGTTTCCAGCCGGTTATTTTGTGGGCTGATCTGCATACGTATTTGAACAAGAAAGGAGAGGAAGAATGGATAAAGGCCATGACCGATTACTGGCAGGCCACATTTGAAGCTCTTGGCCTAGACGCTGAATATGTACATGGAAGGGATTACCAGGAGAAGACCGAGTACTTCCATGATATCCTTGAAATGGCAAAGGAGACCACGATAAATCGAGGAACCCGTTCAATGTCTGAAGTTGCGAGGGACAGTGAAAACCCGTACATATCCCAGATAATATATCCTCTGATGCAGGCTCTTGATATTGAATACCTTGATCTTGATCTGGCGGTAGCAGGTATCGACCAGAGGAAGATACATATGCTTGCAAGGGAGAAATTACCCAAGCTAGGATACTCTAAACCCACATGTCTCCACTGGCCTTTACTGCCTTCTCTTTCTGGCGAAGGAGACAAGATGTCTTCATCTAAGAAGGAGACAATGTTCCCCCTACATGCTGATCCTTCTCATATAAGGGATGTAATTAATGGAGGATACTGTCCCCAGGGAGAGATAGCTGATAACCCTGTTATACAGATTGCGAAGTACCATGTCTTTGGATCGGATGAGAAGCTGGAGATAGAGCGGCCTGAAAAGTACGGTGGCAACGTAGTTTTTGACAGTTTTGAAGAACTTGTTGAGAGCTTCAGGGAAGGAGATTTACATCCGGCAGATCTCAAAACAGGTGTGGCGGATCATGTGGTTGATTCATTGAAACCTGTCAGGGATAGATTCAAGGAGGAACCGGAACTTTTGGAACCTCTTGAAGAGATAGGACATGATTTACCCGAATATTTGGAGTAGATCAGCTATAAACCGCATCTTTTATATACCGGTTTTTGAAAGTTGTTATTATGCCAGATGAAGTTGCAGTTGAAATAGCTGGAAGTGTTGGAGGATTGTCTATAGGAGCTATAGCTGTACTTGCTATATTTGCACAGGAACATTTGTGGATTGCAGCTCCTTTTGTTGTTTCACTTTCAGTTCTAGGTATAGCACTAGCTTACTTTGACTATAAGAAGAAATTAAAGGAGGAATAGGGCAGCTCCACTACCCTCAATACCTATTTTGTGACCACGGCTGTTCCAGTCACTTTGACGTTCTTTATTCCTTCTGTGATTGATTCGTCAACCATATTTATGGCTATGACTGCGTCTGCACCTGCATCTTTTGCTTTTTGCTCAAGTTCTTCCATGGCATCTTTTTGAGCATCTCTCAGAGTATTTTCCCATGATTTTGAACGTCCGCCGAATGTGTCACGTAGATTTGCCAGGATATCCTTTCCGACATGTCTACCAAGTGTGACATTAGCCACGATATATCCTTTTGTTTCAACTATTTCCTCCTGTTCGAGAAACGGAGACGATGTCAAAATTATGTCGCCTGAGTATAGTTAGGTACTCATAAATCAAATTATTTTTGATTTATAAATAAATTTGTATACCCGGTTTTTTCTAACTGTATAAAATTAGCTGGTTGTTTTTGATGGATTATTATGTTTTAGGACAACGGTTTTATACCTTTGAGTGTTATTTTTCTGTTATGCGGCTGAAAGAAGTTTTGCTGTTACTTTTTTCAATGGTATCTCTTTTTTTGAGTGCTTACTTTCTCCCGCAAATGACAGATACCCTTACTTTGTTTCTAGGTTTTACCCTTTTTGAAGTATCAAAGTTCTATGGAGTTTTCGCTTTCCCTATATTTTGTTTCGCACTGTTGATTTTTTACTGGCTGTACAAGCATTTCCGTATACTTAAAGTAAACTTCGAGTCAGTGAGAGATATACTTCTTTCTTTTTTCATTTTTATGATGTTGATAGCTATTTATTATCAGGTAATTATTGTTCTCTGGAACACAATGATTAACTATAGAACTTCGCACCTGGTTGCTCCTCTTTTCTCTATAGGTTTTTACGTTGTTTCATTACTACTTTCTAGACTGAGAGAAAAAGAAAACGTTGGTTTTATTACTCCATGGACTTCTAGGAGTGAAGAAGTATGGAAGAAAACTCATGTTGCAGGATCAAAGTTTTTCAAGGTCTTGACTCTTGTATGTTTTGGATGGGTATTTTTTCCGGACTTTTTTGCCCTATTTGTCTTTTTTCCATTTCTGCTGCTGGTGGTAGGTCTTTATATCTATTCTTATCTGGAGTACAAAAGAAAGGCTGTTTAAATGTCCTGTGGTATTTCTATCCTGTAACTGTCCGGAGTTCCACGGAACAGCTTTACCTCCACATCTTCCATCATCAATTTTTTGATCATCTTTCTCTGGTGTTTGCTAAGCTTGCTTTCTCCGTATTTAATCTCTACAAATGCAAATCTGTTTTCCGGTGTCCAGAAATTTTTTGAGATGTTCAGCCAATTTTCAAGGTTTTTTGAGTTATTTTTATCGACCAGGAAATCAGGAATACCTTTTAATGATCCAAATTCTTCTCTTATCTTCTTGTATTTCTTGGGCATATACTCCCTGAATGCCTGACCTGTCTTCCGATAACACCTAAGTCCTTCTTCTCTACAGAGCTGTCTGAAGAACTCCTCAAATTTTCTACCGTTTTCGCCGTTCACAAGTGCTTTCTTGGACTCCGGAGATAGATTCCCGGGGTTTCTTTTTCTTTTTTCCCATATTTCTTCTGCCAAAATGTGCTTGAGTCCGTGTCTACCGATAAAAGGAAATTTTTGCTCTAGAAAAGGCTCTATATCGTCTTTTTCCCTAATTTCTTCTATCTCTTCGCAGCATTTGTCAAGAAAAACTCTTTTTATTCTTTCTTGTTCTG
>JALDAE010000041.1 GCA_022729335.1 Candidatus Nanoanaerosalina halalkaliphila | reverse complement strand
TAGGTACACCAATACGCCACCTGCAACAAGTCCCAGCAAAAATCCTTTCAAAAAATCACCAAATGATGTCATCATAGTATCTCACCTATAACAAAAATCTCAATACACCAATATAAAAGTTGCCAATTTTCAAAGTAAAATAACTAAAAAATTCCTGTTGAGTCCTTTCTATATTCTTCTTGAATCCTTTTCTTGGTATCTTTTTCTATCTTTTTGTCCAATTTCTGATATTTTTGAGCTATCTTCAACACAGATCTCATTTTTTTAATTATATTCTTATCCTCATCATTCGCGTTCCTCTTATTTCTCTTATATAATAACTTTGCATTTTTAAGATGATCATTTAAATCCTCTATATCATTTAATGAAGTCTGACAAAATTGATAAACCTTATTTTCAAAGTTAGTAGAATGTTTAACCAATTTTGAATCATCCACTTTATTCATAATCTTCTTCTGTTCCTTGCTCGCATCGTTAGACAACTTGTCCTCCTTCAAAAACAGTTTTTCCTCTTTACTCTTTCCAGACCACCTGATCTCTCTAACCCAGTTGAGTATACCTACAAAAATTGCGAAAAAAGTTACTGCAGCCGCACCAAATGCTCCAAGAGAATTAAAATAAATTGAAACAACAATAAACCAGTAACTAAACATTGAAGAACCTGCAACAAGCAATGAAAGAGGAACTATTACATTATTAGGTAGGAAACGTCCTGCTCCCTGTTCAATAGCCACATAGACAAGAACAAAAATTAGCAAAAAAGGAATTACCATGTACTGAACCAAATTGCTTAGGTTATCCATAGGATCATCAATATAATTCATCAAGGCATCTATACCGGTATCAGCTCTTCCAATCCCTGTTGGCTCCTCGGGTTCCATAGTTCCTGCCATTTCCATACCGATAGGAACAGCAATAAATATAACAAACAAAAGAGAAATGATTGTTAACAAATGTCCTAACTTCATTTTTCACACCTATGTAGTAATTTGATAAACTTGGTTTAAATATTTCACCTGTCTATTAACCTTATCAAACCATAAACAGAAAGAATATGGATTATATTATGGCAGAGCCATTATAGGAAAACATTTCAAAATTGACAAGAGAATGAAATATTTTTATGGGAAAGTTCGTTTATTGTCACGAAAAAGGACTAATCCCTTGATACCTTTATAAAAATTGTGTCAAAAAATTATTGCTATCTTGCATGTGAATTGAAAGAGACCTTTCTATGCAAAAAACATAAAAAAAGTAAGAAGGGGGTATGCTCACCTATGGCAATAAATATTAGAGAACACGAATTGGTTCCGGAACACGAAAAGATGGATGAAAAAGAGGTCAAACAACTTCTAGAAAAATTTGGTATTGAGAAGGAAAATCTTCCCAAGATGGACAAGAACGACGCCGTCGCCAAAAAGATGGATCTCGAGCCCGGTGACGTTGTACACATCAAGAGAAACTCCCCAACAGCAGGAACAGCAGACTACTACAGAGTAGTCGTCAGCAAGTAATATTTAACTCCCCGGAGGCTAAAAATTATGGAAAAAAAGTTTTTGGAACGAATGGTGGAAGAAGGTCTGGTGGATCACCACATCGAATCTTACAACAAATTCGTAAACAACAAGATACAGAAAATAATAAATGATATAGGCGAAATACAGCCGGATTTACCCGGAGGAGAAGAACTAATTATAAAGTTAGGTGACGTTGAAATCGGAAAGCCGATTGTCAAGGAAGCAGACGGATCTATGCTTCAGATAAATCCTAACGAAGCAAGGATGAGAGACCTTACTTATTCTGCAAGGGTTAATGTGGAAATGACTCCTATCTTCGAGGGTATCAAGCAGCCAACCGAGACCGTGACAATAGGTGAGATCCCCGTAATGGTCAAATCCGATATCTGTCCGACAAGCAGCATGTCCGATGAGGAAAGAATGGAGATAGGTGAAGACCCTGAGGATCCGGGAGGATACTTTATAATCAACGGTTCGGAAAAAGTGATTGTCTCGATGGAGGAGCTTGTGAACAACAAGCCGATCTATCAGATAGACGGAGAAGAAGAGATCTGCAGGATCAACTCCGAGAGAACCGGTTATGTGCAGAGACACGTCCTTACAAGGAAGAAAACCGGTATCGTGAACATCTCTTTCGCGAACGTTAAAAAAGTCCCTGCCGTGGTCATCATGAGAGCATGTGGACTTGAAACCGACAGAGAGATTATCCAGCAGATTTCAGAAGAGTATTCCGGAGAAGTCTATCTTAACATCTACGAGAACGATGTCGAAACGGTAGAGGACGCTCTGGACTACATTGGAAGAAAATCAGGTATAAACAAGAACAGGCAGGAAAGGGTAAAAGAGATACTTGACAGGTATCTGCTACCTCACCTAGGAAGAGAACCCGAGGACAAGGAAGAAAAGGCAAGGTTCCTTGGAACGATGATCAAGAACGTGATAGCTCTCGGAAAGGGAGATATCAAGGAAGACGACATGGATCACTACGCCAACAAGAGACTCAACCTTGCAGGAGATCTGCTGGAAATGCAGTTCAGATCCGTTTTTCTTGGAAAATGGGGTTTCGTGGCAAGGATGAAGTACAACTTCCAGAAATCAGCAAAGAGAGGAAGACTTCCAAGTCTACAGTCAACTGTTGTCGCCAACACCATGACAAGCCAGATAATGTCCGCGATGGCGACAGGAAACTGGGTAGGAGGAAGAACAGGTGTGGCCCAGAGACTGGAAAGAGGAAACAGGATGAAGACACTGGCTCATCTGAGAAACGTTGTTTCACCCCTGTCCTCTCAGAGGCAGCATTTCGAGGCCAGAGAACTGCATCCAACTCACTGGGGCAGGCTGTGTCCTATCAAGACTCCGGAAGGTATGAACATCGGGCTTAGAAAACACCTTGCGATCCAGTCAGAGGTTACGACCGGGCTGGAAGAGATGGAGAAAAACGTTCTAAAACAAGAACTAGAAGACGAAGGAGTGACCAGATGAGGTGATAAAAAATGGGAAACGTATACCTTGACGGAATATTCGTAGGAAGAACAGAAAACACAGAAGAGCTAAGGGACAAGCTGGTAAAAAGAAGAAGGAATGGAGACATAAACAAACAGGTTAACATAAGCTATTCCGAGGACAAGGACGAGTTAAGAGTTCTTACAGATAGTAACAGAGTAAGAAGGCCTCTCGCAGTTGTCGAAGACGGAGAACCACTTCTTACGGACGAACATATAGAAAAAATTAACAACAAAGAGCTGACAATCGAGGATCTTGTGGATGAAGGTATTGTTGAGTATATCGATGCGGAGGAAGAAGAGAACGCTCTGGTAGCAATGAACCAGGAAGAAGTAACGGAAGACCACACCCACATGGAACTGGACCCTGCAACGACACATGGACTCTCGGCTTCGACCGTAGTCTTCGCAAACTACAACAGAGGAGACCGAGTCAACTACGGTGCGAAGATGATCGGACAGGGACTGGGACTTCCAGCACTGAACTTCCACACGAGATTCGATACGCAGTCAAACATACTTACATACCCTCAGCATCCTATCGTGGAGACTAGGACTTTTGAAAAAATGATCGGAAAGCACCCTGTTGGACAGAACCTTGTAATAGCTATTTCAAGCTTTGAAGGATACAACATAGAGGACGCAGTTATATTCAACGAAAACTCTATCGAGAGAGGTGCTGAAAGAAGCCACCACTTCAGGACGTATTCCACGGAATCAAGAAGGTACTGGGGTGGACAGAAAGACTCGATCAAGATCCCTGATAAAGATACTAGAGGATACAAGTCGGAGGATGCGTACAAGAAGCTTGACCCTGACGGTATAGTCAACCCGGAAACAGAGGTTGACGAGGGTGAAGTGATCGTAGGGAAGACTTCTCCTCCAAAGTTCCTAGGAAGCTCGGAAGAGGTAAAAATGGGGCTTGCAGCAGAGAGAGAAACTTCGAAAACGGTCAGGCACGGAGAATCCGGTATAGTCGACAAAGTTATGATCACAGAAGGAGAAGACGGAAACAAGCTTATAAAGACCAAGATCAGGTCGGAGAGAATCCCTCAGCTTGGAGACAAGTTCGCGACAAGACACGGACAGAAAGGTGTGATCGGGCTTATCGTCCCTGAAGAAAACATGCCTTTCACAGGAGAGGGAATCACGCCAGACATAATACTATCAACACACGCTATACCCAGCCGTATGACAGTTTCACAGCTTATAGAAATCATCGGTGGAAAGGCAGCTGCTATAAGAGGTGAAAGAGTGGACGGAACTGTCTTCCACAACGAGGAAGAGGAAGAACTAAGAGAAACACTCAAGGAAAACGGTTTCAAGTACGACGGAAAAGAAGAGATGTACGACGGAATCACAGGAGAGAAAAAAGATGCAGAGATATTCATCGGACCAGGTTTCTATCTGAAGCTGAGCCACATGGTGGAGGACAAGATCCACGCAAGGGCAAGAGGACCCGTAACTTTACTTACAAAACAGCCAACCGCAGGAAGAGCAAGAGAAGGAGGACTCAGACTTGGAGAAATGGAAAAAGACGTCCTCGTGGGACACGGATCGGCTTTGCTGCTCAAGGAAAGGTTCGGATCAGACACCACTATTTCCTATGTATGTGACAAGTGTGGTGAGATCGGAGTTTACGACAGGCAGGAGGACAAGAAGTACTGTCCAAACTGTAACAGCAAGGAGATCTCAGACATTGAAGTTCCGCAGGCGTTCCTGCTCATGCTAAACGAGCTGAAATCCATGATGATAGATCCCGAAATCGAGCTGGAGGAGCAATGAGGTGATAAAGATGCCAAAGAAAATTGACAATATCAAGTTCGGACTGATGGACCCAGAAAAGATCAAAAACATGGCAGTCAAGAGAATCAGCAAGGCAGAGGTATACGACGCGGACGGTTACCCCATAGAGGGAGGAGTCATGGATCCTTCGCTTGGTGTTCTGGACCCTGGAATGGTCTGCAGAACCTGCGGAGGCAGAATGAGAGAATGTAAAGGACACTTCGGATACATCGACCTTGCCAAGCCTATAGTGAACGTTCTTTACTCCAAAAAAGTCAGAAACCTTTTGAGGTTCACTTGTAACGAGTGCCAGACACTTCTGATGAAAAACGAGGACAAATCACTCAGAAAGAGCAACAGGATGGACAAATGTCCTGAATGTGATGCAGAAAAAGTAGATATTGATTTTGAAAAGCCTTACAGCTACTACGAGGACGGAGAACAGATCACACCCGACGAGATAAAAGAGCGGTTCAAGAAGATACCTACGGAGACCGCAGAAAAGCTAGGTGTGAAGGGAGGAAGACCTGAATGGCTAATCATAGATAACCTTCTGGTTCCTCCGGTAACGATAAGACCGTCCATAACACTGGAAACAGGTCAGAGATCGGAGGACGACCTGACACACAAACTTGTAGATATAATTAGGATTAACCAGAGACTGAGGAACAATATAGAGATTGAAGCACCCGACTTCATTATTTCGGATCTCTGGGAGCTTTTGCAGTACCACTGCTCGACCATGTACGACAACGATATGAATAGTGTGCCTC
>JALDAE010000048.1 GCA_022729335.1 Candidatus Nanoanaerosalina halalkaliphila | reverse complement strand
GATTAGTTCTACTTTGAAACTGCCCTTTCCACCTGTTGACTCGACAAGAATCTTGTCGCATACCAGGCAGAGCACGTCTCTAGATGGTTTGTTGAAAACCGTTTGTTCGTTACCACATTCGTCGCATTTTACTTCCACAAATTCACTTTCTGGCTTGTTCTTCATTTTATCCCCTCTACTCTATACTGAACTTTGCGGCTCTAATCGGAGTTTTTGGCTTGTGACTTTTTCCACATTCCTTGCATTTCAGTTTCAGATCTTTCTTTTCGCTGGTAGGGTTCTTTCCACCTCTGGACCTCTTTGCAGGGTCCTCGTATGGAAATCCTCCGTATCCTTTGTCAATCTTTCTCTGTCTTTTTCTGTGTTTCTTCTTCATCTCAGAAGTCCTGCCTTTGGTGTCTTCCTTCACTATATGTTCCTGGTGTGAGTCACAGTGCGGACAGTATCTTTTCATCTCTTTTGGTATTTTTACCATAGTTCAATCACCTGTGTTTTTGCACACTATTTAATAAGAGAAACAAACATTTTTAAGAGATGTCGTTACTTTTCGATCTTTTCCACTTTGCCCTGTTTTAGAAGCAACTTTCCTATATCGTCTTCCAGTTCTAGTTCCTCGTCTTTTTCGAAGGGTCCATATGTATCCATGTCAGGCCCTATAAATTCATCTATCTCCTGTTTGGTCCTGAATACGATGTTTGTGTCCTTTTCATAATTTTCCTCTTCTTTTTCGTTTGAATTTTCTTCTTTTTTGCTTGCATCGAAAAGGACTTCTTCTTTCTCTTCTTCATCTTCCTCAACAAAATTGTTTTCATTATTATCATCTTCTAGACTTTCTTTTGAGGATTCTTCTTTTTCGTTTTCATTGTCATCCATTTCTTCCTCTTCGTTTACTGTCTCTTTATCCTCACTTCCGGGAGTAACTTTGTTGACAATGAATTCCCTGTGTTTACTTACAGAACTCTCTATATCTTTGAAAACTTTCTTTTCATGCTCTATCAAGTTTTCTGAAGGTATGCTGGTTTTTGTGGATAGAAAAGCGTACCTCATCAGTTTTTTTATCCTGTTATCTATTATGTCTTCGACCATCTTTTTCGCGTTCTCGTATTCTCTGCTACTTTTCTGCGATGAAATTCTTTTCTTGCTGGAAAGGTACTGCTCCACTTTTTCGAAAAAGTCGTTTTCTATTTCGGCGAGGGTGTCATTGTTCATCTCTTCCTTTCTGACATTTCTTATCCTTTCAAACGTCAGAACGTCTTCTTCTTCCATTTTTTGTCAAACCCCTCCCGGTAAGTTATTTTGGTTAAAGACTTTTTTATCCATCGTTCTCCTCGTTTTCCTCACCTTTCTTCCTCAGCACGAAAGCATAAGGTACAGGATTGTCGAAATTTTCGAGCATTTTCTTATCTTCTTTTTTATCTATTACTCCGATATCCCGGTACCATCCCTTTGAATCAAAGTTTGGAGGCATCAGTGGGTCTTCCTGTGCCTTGTGCCAGTTTAACTGGCTTTTTATATAATTGTCCTTAAGTTCTTCCTTGTTTCTCTCATTCCAGTCCCATATTTCTTTTTCAATTGAGTCCCAGTCGTATCCCACATGCCTTAGAAAAGTTATCAGTATAAATAAAGCTCTTTTCCTGCCGTCATCCAGACCATCAAGTATTTTTTTGATCGGTGGAGGGAAGAATTTTTTCTCAAGGGCATTCTCGGGCAGGTCGTAATCCCCTCTTTTCTTGCTGCTCTCTTTCTTTCTTTTTTCCAGTCTTGTCTTTCGACCGTACCAGTCCATTGCCTCAACGCAAAGATCTTTCACTCCGACATCGTTTTTCTTGAAACTATCAAGAAACTTTTCCTCTACGCTGATATCTTCCATCCTCGCGTCTCTCTTTTTTTCGAAACCGTCTATATCCTCAATTTTTATCGGTTTGGAAACAAGCCAGCTTTTTTCGTTTATGCTGTATGGCATCCTGAAAAGATGTCTGGCTCCCCAGTCGTTTTCTATGTCAGCGATTTCGTAAGGGCCTTCGTTTTCTATCGTTTCATTTAATTCCGGGTTTATCTCAAGTATCTTCTCGCTAAGATCTTCCTTAATTCTTTCTCTCATGTATCCGACGATGGCCTGTGGAAGTTCGGGGTAAAGACTATCGAATTTTTTTCCGCCTATCTTGGATGGAAAAGCCTCGTTCCTTATGCCTATATGGAAACCACGATTTCCGGAGAACTTGATCGATATGTTCTCTCTTGAGATCTGAAAAACTTCTATCCATTCGTTTATCAGTGTTTTGGCTGCTTTCTTTGCGTATATCATCCCATCATCGGCATCAATGTCTATGATAAGATCCCAGCCCTTCCTCAGTTTATCCATTTTGATATTTCCTATTAAAAGAGGGTTTTTCCACCTTTCTACTGATCCATGGAATGCTATGGCACCTTTTTCAACATATTCTTTGAAGTCAGAGGCATAATTTATTGAATCAGGTCTTCTTCCGTATCCCTGGGGATAGGTGGGAGCGAACTCCCTGTATTTTGCACATCTCACCATCTCCTCTACTATGTCTTCCTGTAGATAATACTCTCTGATGCTTTTCTTTTTTTCATCCGAGATGTCCATGTACTAAAAAACTTTTTTTATAATAATAAAACCGTTTGTTTTTATCAGCGATAAAGTCTTCTTGGAAAGGGTAAATTATTATTGGAGTTATTTCTTGGAGATATATTATGAACCTTAAGAAGGATAGAAAGAGAAGTCTTATAGGATCCTGGAAAAATTCCAGGATCTCTGTCACTCTTCGATACGCGGAGCTAAGATGAAGCCTAGTTCCAGTTTGTCAGGCACTTCAAAATCAAGTCTCATTGGGAAATCGTTCCCAAGGCTTACTTTAACAGTGTCTGATAACTTTTCTGCCTTTATCATTTTCTTGAGGTAGTCCATCGAGAACATTGATTTGGCTTTTCCTTCCGCTGTTAGTTCAAGCAATCCTTCGCTACCTTTTTCTATCTTGTATTCAGCATCCGTGTTGTCACCTTCGGACTTGAGAATTATTGCATCTTCATCCGCCTCGAATGTGACTGATTCTCCGATTATTGATACGTCTCCGACACCTCTTGAAAGTGTAGATGAATTGAATTCTGCTTCTACGTTGAAATCTAGCTGGCTTGTCTGAGGTGTTTCCTCGTCAATGTTTAGAACAGGTAGAGAAAACGTTCTGGTCGAACCGTTGGTTATTTTTATTACAAAGCTTGATTCGTCCTTTAACTCGAATACTAGTTTGTCATCGCTTTTCACTCTTCTTATGATGGAGTACATTTTTTCGAGGTTCAGACCGATTTCGTTTTCGCCTTCCACCTCGTAACTTTCAAAAGAATCTTTCAAAAGCTTGAAATCTACCAGTGAGACCATTGCAGGATCAGCCGCTTTCAGTTTTAATCCTTCTTCATCGAATTTAAATTGTCCTTCTGTAATTAGGTTTGAAATAGCCTGTAGGCTGTCTTTAAAGGGTTTTACATCATCTAATTCTGCTTTTACCATCATTCACACCATTCAAGCGATTTTTAATACTTCGTCATAAAGATCAAGTTCTACACCGTTCATTTCCTGTATGATCTCTCCCTGTATCTCGAAACTGTCAGGAGTTGGCAGGACACGTCCTATGACTCTTATCGTTTTTTCTTCTTCGATACCTTCTAGATCTTCTTTATCGACAAAAATCTCTGTTGTGCCTGTTCCATCATCCACTAGTATAGAATCTTCGTTTTTTTCTAGCACTGTGCAGGCTATACGAACCCTTATATCGTTTTTTGGATCAATTTCTTCAATTTTTCTCTGTCGGGCGGGAGCCCTCCTGTTTCTTGGCATCTTGTTAATTATTTCCTTTAAAGGATTTTAAATCTTGTCTAAACTAATTCAATTTTTAAGAATTGGAAAAAAATTGTTTGAACAGGTAATGTTAAAGGAAGTAGAGATTGACGAAAAGACCGTTATTGTTCTTGGGACAGCTCATGTTTCTGAGAGATCGGTTGAAGATGTAGAACAAGCTATTGAAGAATATTCACCTGATAAAATCTGTGTTGAACTTGATGAAAATCGTTACGATTCTATAAAGGGTGAAAAAGACTGGTCCGAAGAAGAGATTGCCAAGACGATTTCGGATGGAAACGGTTATCTGCTGCTTTTCAAAATACTGCTTTCTATTTATCAGAGAAAGCTTGGTGAAGACTTTGACATAAATCCCGGTTCCGAGATGATCAAAGCAATCGAGTTAGCTGAGGATAAAGACATAGAGTTCGATCTTATAGATCAAGATATCAACCGGACTTTTAGGAGAGCAATGGATGGAATAGGATTTCTCGAAAAGATGATGATTTTTTACACTGCAATAGAGAGTTTTTTCGTTGATCAGGAAGAGATCGATATAGAGGAGCTTAAAGAGGAGGACCTGTTGAAGGAAATCGTGGAGGAGTTTTCCGGAAAATTTCCATCAATCAAGAAAGCATTCATTGATGAAAGAGATAATTATATGGCCAAAAACATCAGAGAAACAGAAGGAGATACAATTCTTGCTATTGTAGGCGCCGGTCATGTAGAAGGTATAGTGGATAATCTTGAGCAGGATAAATCCCTGGAAATAGAGGAAATACAGGAAAGATGGTTCAAACCTTTCAAAGCACTGAAGTACGGAGTCCCCGCTCTAATCATATTTTTGTTCGCTTACGGGTTTGTTACCATGGGATTAGGCACAGGACAGAGAATGTTTGGGCTCTGGTTTTTACTCAATGGTGCTCTTGCTGGCCTTGGAGCCATGTTTGCTGGTTCACATCTCATGACTGTTTTAATTTCGTTCTTTTTGGCGCCATTCACATCCATAAATCCTGCTTTGCCAGCAGGACTTGTGGCTGTTTATTCGGAG
>JALDAE010000034.1 GCA_022729335.1 Candidatus Nanoanaerosalina halalkaliphila | reverse complement strand
ATAGATGATACAAAAATAGAGTTTGCAAAAAAGGGTGTTTACAGTCCTGACAAGGTTGAGATGCTTGACTCGGAAGTTATTAAGGATTATTTTGAGCCAAAAGGTTCTTTTTTCAAGGTAAAAAAAGATCTTAAAGAACAGGTGGAGTTCATGCAGCATGACATCATTTCCGATGGTATAATAGACAGTTTTGATGTGATTTCTTGCCGTAACACTGTCAAGTTCTTCACCAAGAAAATCTCCGAAACAGTATTCATAAATTTTCACATGTCTCTGAACAAGAACGGAGTTCTTGGACTGGGGATAGCCGAATCAATACCCAAAAAACATGAAGGGAAGCTCTTTGATCCTGTAAAGAAGAAATCTGCCATATACGAGAAAATTGATTGAGAGAATTAGAAAGCTGATGCAAATTCTTCCGCCTTGCTTGAAGAAATTTTGTCATTTAGAACATCCGGGAGATCTATATTTGAAAGATCCATATCCTCTATTTCCCTTGCTATCATTGAAGCAGCTATTTTACCAGCGAATTGCTGGTATTTCCTAACCAGTTCATCCACAGCCTTTTTTTCGTCACCTATGATATTTTTTACTCTTCCCTTGCTGTCTACTTCAATTTTTTGACTATCTTTCGCTACTTTTATGGCTTTTTCTTCGCCAATAACTCCTTTCTCTTTCTCAATTGCTTTTTCAACTATATCTCTATATGTAGCGGCCATTTTTATTCTAGTATATATTAATTAGTATCCTATTATTTTATATCTTATTTTGACTTGTTTCAAGATAAACTTATATTTCAATCATTTCAATTAAATGACATGTCTGATGTTCTTGTGGCCCATCCCAATTTCATGGTTAGGAATGAGCTCGTGGAAATAATCAGGGGTAACTCGGAAAAAGAAATAGACACGGTAGGAAAAAGTGCCGAGGTTTTCTCAAGGGTAAATTCAGGGGATGTGAAAGTTGTTATCCTACCTGTTTTTTTCAACGAAATGTCCGGACTGGATCTACTGTATTTGTTGAAGGAGAAATACGATGTTGAGGTGATCATGTTTTACGGAAAAACCGAGCATGGAAGGAAAGAAGCTGTCAGATCATTTTCGTATGGTGCTTTTGATGTGATAGGACTTGATATGGACAATGAAGAAATATTGGATACTGTAAGATCTGCTTACAGGAAGATAGAGAATTTAGAAGAAGAGGGACACGAGGATAGAAAAATTGAGATAAAAAGGGATTTTGATATGGTTATCATGGTGGGATCCACCGGTTCTTCTTCGGCCATAGAGAGCCTTTTGAAACAGATTCCTTCTGATCCCAGTATACCTGTGATTGTGGGTATCCATATGAGCTCGAATTTCTCTTCTATGTTTGTGGACAGGTTGAACACTTTCATCGATACCAAAGTAGAACATGTTATAAATGATACAGTTGTAGAGGATTCCATATACATATGTTCGGGTGACAACGATTTTGTAATAGAGGAGGAAGGAGAGGAATTGTTTATAAAGAAAAAGCCTGGTAAGGATAACGAGAAACCGAGTCTGGACAGGCTTTTGAAATCTGCATCGGAATCCGTTGAGGATATGGTTGGTATTATTTTCTCTGGTATGGGGCGTGACGGAGTTATAGGTGCTCGTTATGTCAAGTCAAACGGTGGAAGCATAATTGTTCAGGATGAATCCACAAGTTTAATATTTGGTATTGGTCAATATATTAAAGAGCAGGGAGATGCAGATAGTATAATGAGTTTGAAACATATATCCGAATTTTTCAAAGAACAAGTGATCGCTGATGGAAGAAGGAAGTAAAGAGTTTTTGGATACGTTTTTGGATGAAGCTGAAGAAAATTTACAGGTATTAAGTGATGATGTACTTGAATACGAAGATACAAGAGATGATGAAACACTTGATGACCTGTTCAGAGCAGCTCATACTATAAAAGGCTCTGCGGCCGGTATGGGTCTTGATGATATATCAGAACTTGCACATTCTATAGAGGATGTTTTTGATGGCTTAAAAAAAGATGAACTCGATATAAGTGACTCGTTGATCGATCTTTTGCTCAACAGCATCGAAGCACTGGAGGATATGGTTGAGGAAGTTGAAGAAACAGAATCGGATCCCGAGAAAGACGTATCTGAACTTTTGGAAAAGCTTGAGAAAGCTAAGAAAGGAGAAGATATCAGCGATGTAAAGAGAAAAGATCTTGCTGATTCACCAGAGTCCGCTAAGAAAGTTGAGGAAATAAAAGTAGATGTTGATAGGCTCGATGATTTGATGAACTCGGTAGGAGAATTGATGATTACTGAGAAAAAACTTAGAGGCCTATTAACGCCAATGGAGGATGATGAGCTTGAAACAACTATGAATCAGCTTAAAAGGCTTGGAGAGGACATCCAGCACGAGATTTCAAGGGCTCGTATGATACCGGTGTCCCAGGTCTTTGACAGGTTTCCAAGGCTTGTAAGAGATACCGCAAAGACGGTTGGCAAAGAAGTGGACTTCCAGATCGAGGGAAGCGATCTCAGACTGGATAGGACGATACTTGATTACATAGGAGAGCCTATCATCCACATGTTGAGAAACGCCATTGACCACGGTATTGAAAAGCCAGAAAAAAGAAGAGAGAAAGGAAAACCGGAAACAGGAAATTTGATTTTGGAAGCCAGAAGGGAAAGAAATCTTGCTATTATTTCTGTAAAAGATGATGGACGAGGTATAGATGTTGAGGATATTAAAGAAACCGCACTTGAGCGCAATGTTGTCACAAGAGAAGAGCTTGAGGAGATGAGCGATAATGATATCCTGGAGCTTATATTTGACTCAAGTTTCTCCACAAAGGATGAGGTAACAGAAGTATCCGGAAGAGGTGTTGGTTTGAATGTTGTAAAGGAAACTGCCAACCAGTTACATGGTTCTTATTCAATTGATTCCACTGTAGAGGAAGGTACCGAAATTACAATGGAACTCCCATTGTCTCTTGCAGTTGTTAGATGCTTCCTCATCAGGATAGGAATTCACAGATTGGCTATCCCTTTGAACTCCATCGAAAGATGTGTGTATGTGTATGAGGATGATATAGAATACCTTGAGGGTCAAGATGTATTTATATATGATAATACAGAGATTCCGCTGATCAATCTAGCGGAAGAGCTTGACTACGAGTCTGACTTTGAGATTGATGACGATAAACAGACAGTTGTAGTTGTTAAAAATGCAGGTGATAAGGCAGGTCTTATTGTGGATGAAATAGACGAGGTTCAGGACTTTGTTATTAAAGATATTGGCGTTGGTAAGCCAAAGGGTATTGCTGGAGCTTCGATTCTTTCGGATGGAAAGCCAGCAGTGATACTTGATGTAGCATCTTTGTTAGGTGAATAAAATGTTGGATGAAGATACAGTAGAAGTTTTGAGAGAAGTAGCTCACGTTGGTGCAGGAAACGCTTCAAAATCTCTTTCACAGATGACCGACAGAAAAATCGAGGTCGAATTTCCTTCTGTGAAATTTGTGGATATTACGGATTTGCCGGAGAAATTTGGTGGCAGCTCCAGTTTAGTAACCACTATATTTCTTGATGTTGAGATGGAGCGTCCGGATAAAGAAGAGAAGTCAGAGCTAGGCAAACTGGTATTTATACTGGAATATGAGAGCGCAAAAAACCTGGCATCATATATGACTGATTCTGAACCTGATATGGAATTGACAAGTATGGAAGAATCGGCATTGAAGGAAACAGGCAATATCATCACTGGTAGCTGTATTAGCGCTATAACAGAATATATAGATGTAAAGCTCTACGAAGAGGTTCCTAGATTGAAAAGAGATTTTCTGGGAGCAATCATGGAGCATTTCATCCTTCCGATCGCCAAGGACAAGGAAGAAGTCCTAGTTTTCAAGACCAAGTTCAATTTCGATGAAGACGTTGAGGCGTATTTCTTGTTTTTGTTCCACCCCGATGCAGAGGAGTTTTTGAATCAGAAATTGAACAGTCTCGCATAAAAAAAGGGATAGCAGATGACATCAAACATTCACGTTAAAATGGGGGAGTACAAGGTCTGCACAGATAAGAAAGTGCTTAAATCTCTGGGCCTTGGTAGCTGTGTAGCTATCTGTCTATTTGACCGTGAAAACGAGATAGGAAGTCTTGGACATGTAATGCTTCCTTCGAACAGGGACAAGTCGTCTCCAAAATACGCCAATAATCTTCTGGACAGCATGATAGAATCAATGAAAAAGGAGGGTTACAATAGGAAAAAAACGGTTTCAAAAATATTCGGAGGTGCATCCCTTTTTGAGTCCTCAATAGCTATTGGAGATCAAAACATTGAATCAGTGCGAAAAGAACTGGATAAAAGAAACATAAGTATAGTTGCCGAAGATGTTGGAGGGAAAGAAGGAAGATCTATTTGGTTTCACTGCTGGTCCGGGACAGTGGTTGTAAGTAAACCCATGGGCCGGACAAAGAGGTTCTAGATTTTTAGTAGTTGATCAAGTGCATCAGTCAGTCTCTCTATTTGTATGATATCAACTATCAGAATTATTTTTCCTTCAATATTGTCCGATATCTCAAAATCAGTATTTATTATCAGAGCATCAGTGTCGTACTCTGATGACTTTTTTTTGTTTATGATGTTCTTTGACAGATAACTCAAAAGCGTGTTTATAGGCATGTAAAATACTTTTCCATCGCCAAACCCAAGTGATTCATCTAGAAAGTTGTTCACAGCCTCGAGGTAACATTTTGCAATATCTTCTGACAGTTCCATCAATGTGTACTCTTCGTCTATCTGATTCTCAATAAGTTCTATAAGTTCTATGTACTGCTCTTTTGGAAGACTTACCGTTATACCTCCATTTAGGCCTGTTATAGGCACAAAAACATTAAATATAGGCTCGTCTTTTTCAAACTCATCAAGAAGACTTTTTTTGGATTTAGAGAGAGGAACAACTCCCATATCCGGTGTTTTTATCTCAACTTTTTTCTTGACGATGTCGGATATATAGTCCGTGGATTGTCCGGATCCTATATTCCCTATCTCTTCAAGACCCTCTTTTTGCAAATCCGTTAGCTTGATCTTTTCTGCTATCCAGTGAACCATCTAAACACCTATTAATTAACTATTTCTGTAATGTCCTCGATACTGTCTGAAAGATCTTCGATAGTGTCGTTCTGTTGCTTTACTGTTGAACTGACCTCTTGGATTCCGGAAGAAAGCTCCTCGGCCGCCTGAGCAATTTCGTCTGCAGTGTTTTTGATGTCAGTTGTGCTGGAAGCCTGCTGCTGTGATGCCGAAGAAAT
The DNA here is from genome assembly GCA_022729335.1 of Candidatus Nanoanaerosalina halalkaliphila. Taxonomy (GTDB): domain Archaea; phylum Nanohalarchaeota; class Nanosalinia; order Nanosalinales; family Nanoanaerosalinaceae; genus Nanoanaerosalina; species Nanoanaerosalina halalkaliphila. The sequence continues at coordinate 2,196 of JALDAE010000034.1, read as the reverse complement.
CTCTTGCATTTCGGTGGAAAGTTCTGAGATATTGTTCGATATTTCTTCTAGAGCTGTCAAAGCAGAACGAATAACTCCGGAGCTTGTTTCAAGGTCTTCCTGGCTTTTCTCAATTTTGTTGACAACTTCGCTGATGTTCTCCTCCATGTCCTGAACCATGTCGGAAATCATTTCCGCTGACTCGGAAGAGTCTTCTGCAAGCTGCTTTACTTCGTCTGCAACAACTGCGAAACCTCTTCCCTGTTCACCTGCTCTTGCAGCTTCTATAGCTGCGTTTAGTGCCAGCAAATCTGTCTTCTCCGCAATATCTGTGATTGTTTTTGTAATCTCTCTAATGTTTTTGCTTTTTTCTCCAAGTTTCTCAACAGCATCTCTGGCTTCTTCGACGGAGTTCTCCATCTCCACCATCTTCTGCATACCTTCTTCTGCGGCTCTACCTCCTTCCTGAGCGAATTCATTTATAGAAGCAATAGAAGTAGCTGCATCCTCGGAGTTGGATGCTACTTCTTGAACCGAAGCAGATAACTCAGTTAAATTTTCTTCTAATAATTCTAATTCCTGAGCTTGATTCTGGCTTCTGCTTGCCATTTGTTCTGTTATACGTGATAGCTCTGAGGAATACGAATCAATGTTTTCGACTTTATCCTCTACTTCTTTTATCTGATTTCTTATCATTTTTTCCTCACTTCCTTTGACAGAGTTATCTTTTTCTTCTTTCTTTTGGCTGTCCGGAGTCATATTATTTAACCAGTTGATGAGGCTTTTTCTATTTTTCCCCTGTTTTTCCTCTTCTATTAATTCCTTAATATTGTCCGGGTTGTCGCCTATTCTTTCCTTGATTTCCTTTACCGAATATTCTGAAAGCTTTTCTGGTTCCATGATTTCACCACTTTCTGGCTGTTGTTATAATATTTAAATTAGGTTATATTAATTATTAATTGAAAGCAAGGATACTATCAGGTGGAGGAAGATATAATGAAAGAAAAAGAAGAAGCAGAAGAAGTAAAATCCGGTGACACAGTGCAGATGTTTGTTTTTGAACTTTCTGATGAAGATTATGCTATTGAAATAGATTTTGTGAAAGAGATAACAAAGGCAGCAGAAAAAAAGATAACTCCACTGCCCAATGTACCCGATTTTATCAAAGGCATTACAAACGTGAGAGGACAGGTAGTTCCAGTTATAGACCTTGAGGACAAATTTGATTTGACGAAAAAAGATGCGGAGTTTATAGTTATACTGGAGATGTATGAAACCACAGTTGGTATGCTGGTTGATGATGTAGAAGAAGTCATGAGGATTGATTCGAGAAGGATTAAAGAGTCCCCTAAAATACTGGAGGAAAAGATCCATACGAACTATATGAAAGGTGTAGCAGTCCTTGATGACAGATTAATTATAATACTTGATCTGCAGAAAGGATTCGGTGAGGAAGAGGCAGTTGAAATGAGAGAACTCACGGAGACGATGAGTGATGATGAAGAAGAGGAAGAAGTAGAAGATATAAGTGAAGAAGAACTGAAGAAAAGAGCGGCAAAGAAAGCGAGGAATCTCAAGTAAATTCCTCTTTTTTTATTCTGAGAGCACTTCAACTATTGTTTCCTTGACCTGATCGTTATCGAAAGGCTTCTCGATAAACTCTGCAGCTCCTTTTTCAAGAGCATCCTCAACCATCTTTTTTTGCCCGACAGCAGAAATCATGATTACATTTTGATCCTCGTTCATTTCCATGATTTTTTCTAGAGTTTCAAGACCGCTCATACCTCCCATCACAATATCAAGAAGTACAAGCACAGGTTCTTTCTCTTCATACTTCTCTATACATTCTTCCCCGCTTTCTGCTTCATATACTTCGTCAAATTCAAGATCATTGACAATGTTGTGGAGAACTTTTCTCATGAAGGAGGAATCGTCCGTGATGAGTACATCCATATTTTTATTCACCTAGTATTTCATTTATTGTTGGCAAAAGTTTTTCCTTGGTGATTGGCTTGCTTATGTATTTTTGGGCACCAAGTTTCTTGGTCTCTTCTTTTGTCTTGTCTTCCCTGATGATCGACACTATAACTACATTATAGTCCTTGTTTTTTATTTTTTTCAGTATGTCCATACCGTCAATATCAGGAAGTCTCAGGTCTAGAAGAAGTAGATCAGGTTTTTCTTCCTCTAATTTCTTAAGACCTTCTTTTCCATTTT
>JALDAE010000007.1 GCA_022729335.1 Candidatus Nanoanaerosalina halalkaliphila | reverse complement strand
CTGATAGAACAAGAAACTTGTATTCAGCAACTTTAACAGCTAATATGATTAATAAAGCTTCCAAAGAGGCTTCTATACACGGATATCATTCGGTAGACGGAAAGCTAGATGAGCTGAAACATGTTGTTAAACAGCTTGCGGCCAGCAAACTCGGAATGGAAAAAGAAACTTTGATAGATAAAAAAGATTTTGTACAGAACGTGGAGAACATAGTGGATTACAAGGATTTCATGGGAGATCTCATGACGGTTGCCAAAGACGTTCTTGAGGAAGAAGACGAAAGCGCTTCCGAAAAAGTGGCATCTTTCCTCGAGAAGTGGAAGGGCCCTGACAAGGGATTCGCAAGGATTATTTCCAGGCAGACAACCTCTTCAAACAATGAAATCATCAAGATAGGTTACAAGTGCCTGGATCCTCAGCACTCAACATCCAAACCCCTAAACAAAAGTCATTCATCCATAATCATGTCGGGCACTCTTAAACCTCTTGATATGTACCTTGATATATACGGGCTGAAGAAAGAAGAAACTAAATTATCCGAATTCGAATCACCGTTTCCAAGAGAGAACAAGCTAAACCTGATAGTTGACAAGGTCACAACCCGTTACAAGGAAAGAGATGAGAAACAGTTCCAGAAAATAGCATGGTACATTTTAAAAAGCGTCAAAGAAGTTGAAGGTAACACAGGAGTGTTTTTTCCATCCTATGATTTCAGGGACAAGGTATATGAAAAGCTAGAGGAAAGATTGGATCGGCCAGTATTTAAAGAAGAAAGAGGCATGGACAAGAGCGAGAAAAAGAAGTTTATAGATAAATTTGGGGAGAAAACAGAGAAAGGAGCTGTCCTTTTAGGCGTGGTAGGAGGAAGTTTTGGTGAAGGAGTTGATTATCCAGGAGATCTAATGAGAGCTGTTTTTGTAGTGGGTGTTCCTCTGCAGAAACCGGATCTAGAGGTAAAAAAGCTTATAGAGTTCTACGAGGAAAAATTTGGCAACGGATGGGATTATGCATACAACTACCCGGCGATCAATAGAGCTTTACAGGCGGCCGGAAGATGCATACGATCCAAAGAAGACAGAGGTATAGTAATGTTTCTGGACAAGAGGTATTCTTGGTCCAAATACAAAAAAGCCCTGAATTCTGAATCCTATGTGGTCACGTCAGCCCCATGGAAAGATATCAAAGATTTTTTCAGGTAATATTTCTTTCTATTCTAACAAAGACGTTCAATAAAGTTAAAAGTCATGAAGTACAATATATTATAGTTAGCCCTCTCTAAAGGTGAAATTTATGAAATCTCTCAAAGATATTTCCGCAAAAGAAATTATGAACAAGGACTTCGAATCAGCCTCCCCTGAAGACAAACTGACGAAAATAAAAAGCAAGATGGAACGGAACAAATTCAGGGAGATACCTCTAGTGGAAGATAATGAGTTCAAGGGCATTATAAGCTACAGAGAAATAAATAAGAACCTCCAAAAAGATCCTACTAACATAAAAGCCAAAAAAATGGCTCATCAGCCACCGCAGGTAACCAAAAACGACAACATGATAGAGCTTGCCGGATTAATGAGAGACTCAGGAAAGGAAACACTGGTACATCTCCAAGGAAACAGGTTAATAGGTGTTATAAGTAAAAAAGATTTGATTGAACCTGTAAAGAACAGTCTAAAGGAATTTCACAACCTTAGAGTAAAGGACATGATGAACAAGGAAGTAGAAAGAATCAAGGAGACAGAGAAACACGGCAAGGCAAAAAAGCTGATGGAAGACAAGAACCTTTCAAGGGTGCCAGTAGTAGACAAAAAAGACAGAATAATGGGGATAATCACCACAATGGATCTCATAAGAACAATGGTGCCAAAGGAACAGATGAGAAAAGGTGACAAGAAAGGAAATAAGGAAAGCATGAATAATATCCCTGCCAGGGAGATCATGGACACCAACATGACTCTTTTGAAAGGTGGAGAGTTACCCATAGCAAAGGCAGTCAAAAAGATGAAACAGCAGGGAACCCAAGAGCTAATAGTCATAGACAAGGAAGAAAAACCAGTAGGAGTTCTGACATCAGACGACCTTATAGACTACATGGCAACATTCAAAGAGTCAGAAGAACTAATGGTGAACCTTGTAGGAATAGAACAGGAAGGACAGAAAGAATTGATATATGAAAAGGTTGAGCAGGCTCTAAAGGGAAAGATTTCAAAGATTCTGAACAGGCCCAGAGAACTCAAGATACACGTAAAGGAGTTCCAGAAAAACGGTCGTAACAAGAGGTACTCTGTAAACCTTAGTCTTTACTCCGAGCTGGGAACCACAATTATCCAGAAAGAAGGATGGAAACTCCTTGATGTAATGGACAAAGTTATAGACAGCCTGAAACAGAAACTGACAACACAGAAACAGAAAAGAAGAGATAGGATCAGGGAACAGTGGAAAAAAGGAACTTACAGCGGTTAATCTTTAAACTCCGGTAGCTTTTCGACCAGGAAATCAACCAGCCGGTCTTCTTCAGGGATCGAAAGGTTGTTCCTGTACCGCCTGTTTCCTTTTTCATCAAGGAAACCTTTCTCTATAGCTATAACTTCCTCTTCTCCTTCTTTTGATATCTTTCTTTTCCTGCATATTTCCAGAAACTCTCCCTCGCCAAATTCAATCACCTCGGATTCAATTTTCTCGAACTCCGCCATTGTTTCACCGATGATTAATTGGTTTAGCTCACTTAATAAAATACCCAGAAAAACAATTAAAACTGTGTAAAGATATTTATTGTATATGGTAAATATGCAATGCGCCATCTGTGAGGGCTCCACAAATATAGAGAAGATTGACAAAAATAAAGAAAAAAGGCTTAAAAATGGAGATAACAGCCTAAAAGGCGTAAATATAAGAAAAGCAAGCTGCAAGAAATGCGGTCATACAGCTTACATAAAGTATAACTAGTCTTCTAGCAGGAACTCCTCTATCTTTTCCTTGATCACATCAGAAGAATCATTGATAAATTCTCTGGAGTAACCCTTGGATTCCAACTTTCTTTTGACCAGTATAACAGCCTTGTTGATGAGTTTCCTCTTCTTGAACCTTTTGCTCTTGCTCATCTCCTTGATATTTACATCACTGTCAAGCCTGCTCCTTCTCTCATGGAAATCTACGAACTCTTCTCTTTCTTTTCTGTTTTCCTCAGCTTTCAGAGCTTTTATTCTTTTCCTCATAAAATCCAGATCAGATAGAGAATCCTTCAGATATCCATGTGTGTCCACAAATTTATGGTACATCCTGTCAAAATCGTGATCTTCCTTTAAAACCGGCTCAGAGTCAAAGACCTTGCGGTCCTCTTTTTCCTGGATCGGAACCTTCTCCCTCTCTGAACCTTTCCCAGACATAAAAAACAGTTGGGTAAAACACAATAATAAAACCTTTATCCACAAAACAATTTTTAGTCGTAAAACAATGTCGAATAATATACACGATGATCAGAGAGTAGTAGTTCAGGTAGATGTGCAAAACATGTACTACTCTGCAAAGAATCTGTACAATTCAAAGGTAGATTTTAAGAAACTTTTAAACCAAGCAGTCTATGACAGGGAACTTATAAGAGCCATATCATATGTTATAAAGGCAGAAACCCCAGATGAGAGCAACTTTTTTGATGCTTTAAGAAATATCGGTTTCGAGGTAAAAATCAAGGAACTCAAGGAGTATTACGGCGGCCAGAAAAAAGGAGACTGGGACATGGGAATGGCGATAGACGGAATAAAGCTCGCCAACAAGATGGACGTCCTTGTTCTCGTAACCGGAGACGGTGATTTCGAGAGCCTGGTCAAACACCTTCAGGCCAGAGGTGTAAGAGTAGAGGTCATGTCATTCGGTAAATCAACCGCAAAGGAGCTAAAGGGAGTTGCCAACAAGTTCATAGATATGGACAAGAAGAAGGAAAAGTTCTTAATCTGATTCCTCTTCTTCCTCTTCCTTCAGACTGTCGAAGGCCCTGTCAAGTTCAGATATTTGCTCGTTTATCTCTTCAATCATACTTTTAGCCTTTTGATGTTTAACAGGGTAATCATCCGCAGTACCAGATTCTTCAAGATCTTCGATCTCCTCTTCTACTGCCTTAATTTGTTTTTTAAGCTTCTCATATATATCAACGTATTTTTCAGATATTTCTTCGGGCATAGCTATCCACTATGGGTCTGAGCGGATTCGAACCGCCGATCTCCACCTTTTCCAAGTTCTTTCGTGAAGGTGGCGTCATAACCTGACTAGACCACAGACCCTTCCTTTAAAGTAATACAAGTATAAATCGGGTCAATCATGTCCTGAACAACCGTACATACATGATACAAGCCTGGCTCTGCTGTTCTCCACGTCCACCCTGGCAACCCTTCTCAGATACATGGTGATGAAATAGACTATCCCGGCAGTTGTAAAACCAAAGATGCTGTAAACCTCTCTGAATATGTTGACCTCGAATCCCAGGGTCGCGGTGACGGACGAAACAATAGATGCATAAAAAACAAGAGAAACGATTATATACATGAAATTGATGGATATGTACTCTTTCATTGCCTTACTAAACTCGGATCTTGCTTTTTCGTAACATTCAGGGGTTCCATCTATCTCTGATTCGAGTTTCTCAACAAACAAACGGATTCTCCCCATAACCGTAAAGCTCTGGAAGAACATCCTGAACTTGTCGACCCAGCTTTCGTCCTCCATAAAACATTACTTGCAAGGTAATGATAAAAAAATATACACCGGATGAGAAAAAAACTTGCACGGAGGGAAAAACCTCCCTCCTTTCCTCAGTCATCAAGGTTGTCAAGGATCTTTCTGAAATAGTTGGGTGAGAACCATGTCTGGTTTCTGTCTTCCAGAACAATTCGCTTGCCTTTATCCGTATCTACAACTCTTACTTTTGTCTTTCTGTTATCTTCTAGGCTCTCAATCCGTCTTTCAAGCTCGTCAAGTTTCTTCACAACTTTTTTCAGGGTTTCCGAGACACCTTCAAGTTTTTCAACTTCCTCTATCTCGTCAATAAGATCTTCTTCGGACATTTCCCCCACCTTGTTCAAGTCTTTAAAATACTACTGTAAAAAAACCCGGTTATGTTTCCATGTGGAAGCAATTTTAAAAAACAGGGAACAATTTCATCCTGGGATGATCAAAAACATCAGGGCCCTACAGGAGGAATTCGTACCGAAAGAAGTTGTACACAGGGACAATGAGATACATGTATTGGCGGAAAATCTCAGGCCAACTATAGAAAACGGCAAGGGGATAGATTCTTTGCTCCACGGACCTCCAGGAACAGGTAAAACATGTGTTTCACGTCATCTTTTAGAAAAACTGGGGCAGGAGAATCCGGATGTGCGTTTCCACTATATCAACTGCTGGAAAAATTATTCAAGGTTCAAGATTCTTTACGAAGCTTTGAGAGGAATAGGAAAAACTTTGAATGTTCACAGGCAGTCAACACCAACCGACAAGTTATACAGCGTACTTGAAGAAAACGTCGAAAGGCCCTATGTGTTGATACTGGACGAGTTCGACCAGATTGATGAGGAAGAAGCTCTCTACGATTTATATTCTCTTCCAAACGTAACGATGATACTGATAGCCAACCACGCATCAGCTCTCCATAGTCTTGAAGACAGGATAAGAAGCAGGCTGATGAGCTGTGAAAGGATCGAATTCAAGAAGTATTCTCCGGATCAGCTAGAGGACATCCTCAAAAAAAGAGCCGAAGTAGGTCTTGAGGAAGAAGTTGACGACAGCATACTCAGAAAGATAGCTCTTTCCTCCGAAGGAGACGCCAGGATAGCTATATCCATACTCAGGTCCTCGGCAATAAAGGCAAGAAACAAGGGAAAGAAAATAACTAAAGAGATAGTCAACGACTGTATACCGGAAGCAAAGAAGGAGAAAAAGCAAAAAGATGTTGAGAAGCTAAACAGTCATCAGAAAGAGCTTTACAGAATAATAAATGATGCAGGGGAGATAAAACCCAGGGATCTGTACGAGAAGTACGGGGAACGAGTCGAGAATCCGAAGTCAGAGAGATCTCTCAGGAAATACCTTAAAAAAATGGTTCATTACAACCTGATAGAGAGCGAGGGAGAAGGAAGATGGCGGAAATACAGGTCAGTAGAAAGTTAGATTTATAGGTGACCATTTGCAAGATTTATCCATGAATAAGAAAATTTTTTCAGTAATTTTTGTAATTGTTTTGTTGTCTGGAGCAGGGTTAGCAGCTGAAAACGATGTAGAAGAAGACGATATAACTGTTTTCCAGAATATTTTAAATTTGATAATTGGAAACCAAAGGGTAGACCTTGAGATAGAGGTCAACGAGACAGAAAACATAGTCAAGGGTTTTGAGACAGATGGTTTCAACATCACTGACCAAAGCGAAGAAGGTTATGAAGAACCGACCATAAGGGTTGTGACGGACCAAGAAACTCTTGAAGAACTTGATGAATCCGAAGATAACACCACGGAGCTTTTGAAGGAAAAATATAACGAAGATCGCATTGAAATAGAGACGAGAGGTGTATTTAACCGGATTAGAATCGCTATACTGGAGTGGATAATAAACGATTAGAAGTCAGACAGGCTTTTCTGGTTGTCCTTGAACCTACATTTAATCTCGTGTTGGTTTTCCTCTATTATATTTTTCCTATCTTCTTCGTCCCTCGGTATCCTAATACTGCCATATTTCCCTCCTCCTCCAGGTATCATAACTATCTTCTGCTTTCTAAACTTGCTCACAGCTTCTGATACCTTGCTATTTACCTCTCTTAAGTCCTCTAGTTTTTCCTCGAGCAGTATCTCGATCTCGGACGGAAACTCCGACTGGAAATCGTCGTAGATCTTCTGAACTGTTTTTGTTTTTGTGGAGGAGTGTCCCACAACTTCCTTGATTATCTCTGCAAGAGGTATCAGATGTATATAATCTCCTCTCCATTCAGGGCTGTTTCCACCATCAGATAATTCAGTGACTTTGTCCTTGACACCTTTTTTGATCGATTTACCGCACTTGCCACATTTCCATTCCCTGTTCACCGCCTGCTCATAGCTGTATTTTTGGTAGCAGCTCTGGCAAGCTGTGCAGTGGTATTTGCCCTCTCTTGGATCAAAACCGACATTTAGTTCGATACCTCTTTCTCCTTTTCTGTTGAGAGCTCTATCAAGTTCTTCAAAACTTCTTCCTTTTACTTTGATCCTGTTGAACTCCCTTCCTATCTTGTCAGGCCAGGGGCTGTGAGCGTCCGAGTTGCTCAGAAAAGTCAGGGAGTTTAATTCCTTTATTTCATCGGCCATCGAAGTATCTGCAGAAAGCCCGAGTTCCAGAAAATCTATCTCTTCAACCATGCTACCGTAACAGCTTTCAAGTGAATCGTGTTCCTTGTAAACAGAAGTCCAGGGTGTGAACCCATGGGAAGGTCCAAAGAGACCTCCGAAATCCTTTACTATCCTTGCTATGTTTTCTCCATCAAGAGAAACTCTTGGTCGACCTTCTTTCCTGATATCGCTTGAATGAGGTTCAATTTTTTCCGCAAGTTCCACGGATGCCTCGATAGACGGCAGGAAAACAAGGTGGTGAACCCTGTTCTCGTCCTCTATCTCTGTAGAGAGAACGAAATCAGTACCATTTCTTCTGTAGATTCCATTGCCTAAATCTTCAGTGGTTTTTCTTACGTGTCTCCTCCAATCAGGATTCAGTATATCACCTGTTGATACCAGATCAAGTCCCTTGATTCCTGCCTGTTCGGCAAGCACCGGTATCTTCATCTTGTCCGACACTCCTCCCGAATGAAGCCCATGAATATGTAGATCAGCGTCCAGAATCATCTTTATAACCTACACAAAAATTTGATAAAAATCCTCCATAAAAAACACTATATAATGAATAATAAAAAAATCTTGATTGCATCAGGAATAATCCTAGTTGCATTTTTCGCTTTGTTCTATCAACTAAACACACTAGTAACCGATGAAGATGATCTTGCCTATAATCCGGAGTTCAACGAGGAAATATCAGAAATTAACTATGAAACAGATTCTTCAGTAACTTTCCAAAACAGAGAGGAATCCTATCCGGGGATAAATCTTTTCAACAGGAGAAATGTAGCTTCGGTCAAGCTAATGGATAACGATGGAACAGTACACCATGAATGGGGACCCTGGAATATTTCCAGGAGATTTAACAACCCTATCTTGATGGACAATGGAGACCTCGTAAGAATCTATGTAGGCAACAACATAACAAGATACGACAAAGACTCAAATATTGTATGGACAAACGACATGGGAGATAAATCACCTCACCACGACGCCAAGTTTTACGGAGAAGACAGTATAATTACATTTGGATGGTATCCATTTGTCGAAGAAGAAATAGATATCCCGTATTTGGTCGATGAAAAGATAACTTTCCTTTCTCTTGAAGACGGAGAAGTAAAAGATACAGTATCACTATATGAAATGATGCAAGATTATCCGGACATAGATATGGATAAAGAAGCTGAGAGGTTACTTGAAATAGGCGCAGACTCTTTCTTCCCTGATGAGGATATACTGAGACTTTTCCACGCCAACAAGATAGAGGTACTGGAAGAGGACTACGGAGAAGTTTTTGAAGAAGGAAATATACTGATTACCATAAGAAACATGGACAAAATAGCTCTAATAGATATAGATGAAGAAGAGATGGAAGAGATACAGGAAAGCCTTGAAGACCTGGGATACGACCAATAAAAAAATTACTGGATCTTGAACCTCAGTATAGCCGCCATACCACCTAAAGACTTTATCTTCTGTCCGGCCTCGTGATCCGTATGGATTATATGTATTTCTCCCGCTTGATTTTCCACTGCCTCCATAACTTTCTCGTACCTTTTCTCTGTAATCAGGTTATCATTTACAAGTAGGTCTTCAACAGCACCCATTTCAGCGGCCTCAGCGACTTTTTTGGACTCATAGACTGCTTTACCGTTCTCCTTGTTTATGTTTTTCAGGAACTCCTCGACTATCTGAACTTCTTCAGACACTCTTGACTCGTCTATGATCCTGTCGACAGCTCCCCTCTTGATAACTTCCTGTACACCCGTGTAACCCGTAACAGAGGTATCCTCCTTAATGACCTTATCCGCAACATCGGGGTATTCTTCTTTCAGGCGGTTGTGTATGTTCTCTTTTTCGAAACCCGGACCACCAAGAATAATCCTGTCCACCTTTTCCGCGTTTCTTGTGATTACGCTTATGATCTGGCCGTAGAAAGATTCTTTTTCCTCTCCATCTGTGTGGTACATCTTCCCTGGAATGTTGACGTCGACATCCGCGAGATCCTGAATCCCTGTCTCAGTTATGTATGCAAAGTTGGATTCTCCTTTTTCAACCAGGCAAACAAGTATCTTGTAGTTCTGTATTCTCGCTGCCTTTTTCACTCTTTCTATCTGGTAGTTTCGCCATTCTTCTTTCCATATCTCGAACTCGTCACCCGCTTCAAGATTGAATGTGTGGTATCCGTGCTCCACATCTTCAGGCGCCTCCCTGATTTCCCCTGTTGTCCTAAGACGGTTACCCTGAAAATCTATCTTCTCTGTCTCGAGTTTTATCATGCACTTTCTTTTCTCTCTACCCTCTATGATGGTTCTGGGGCTCCTGGTCTTCAGAAGATCTCCTTCCTCTATGACATACTTGAGATGCCAGAGATCCTCGTCCTTCTCTATCCTTAACTTCATGTAGCCGTCCTTTGTATCCTGATTGAGTATTTTCATCTTGTCAACACTTTCTGTTAATTGTTGTAATCCTAACTTATTTATTAAATAATCCGGAAATTGGATTTGTGAGCAAACAATGGCTAAATTCCAATACGTGCTTGGCGCCGCTATACTTTTAATGTTACTTTTCGGTATCTATGCCGATTACCAGTCCCCGGGTGACGATCCTGGAGAAAACGTCACGGACGAATACCTGGTTTCAGAGAACTTTGGCTGGATAGGTGAGTCGGAGACAACCAGCCGGAATATTCTGAGCAAGGAGAGACTGGATATAACACATGAATCACCCAACAGAACGATAGAGAGCTTTTCCACGATAACAGTCCAGGACGGTTTTCCAGGAGACAGTATGAGGGAGACAGTGGAACTTAATGCTGTTGATCCCGAGGCACTGTACATCAGCTTTACAGTTGAAGAAGCAAACCATCACGGAGACCTTCAGTTCTTCCTGGACGGAGTTTCCAAAGAAAGCCTGGCTCCAGAGACAGGTCAGAGGCACACCGTCAAAATAGATGACCTGGAGAGAGGCGAATCAACACTTCTCATGTCTGCCAAAAAAAGTCCAGCACATATCTTCTGGACGGCTAACAGATATGTTTTGAACGATGTGGAGGTAATCGTTGAAGATCAGGCAGTTCAGAAAAACACTGAAACATTTAAAGCACATGAATACGAACTTTCAGGGTTTCAAGAAGGAAGGATTGACTTCCATGTAAGAGATGATAATGTTGAAGCAACTTCTCCCCTGAAAATCGATATAAACGGAAACAGGGTTTTTGAAAGATCTCCCGTACCTAGGGCGTCTGCCTACGAAGCTACTTTTTCGAAGGAAGAAGCCAATCTTGGTCCTGGAGAGAACACAATCTCTGTTTACTCTGAACCCGGTGTCTATTACAGGCTTGAAAACCTAAACGTGGATCTCCACTATATCACAACTACCGACAGAACAACGGTCCAGACATACTTCGAGCTTCCTTTCGTCGACTATCAGCTTCTTTCCGAGGACCAGGGAATAATAGAGTACTATGTCGAGAACAGAGGTGTCGGAGAAGAACTCGAGATAAACCTTCCTAACGCCAATTACACGCAGACTCCTACGGTGGGCTGGAACGAGCTCAGATTTTCAAAAGAAGACGTGGACAGAGGAGAAAACCGTGTTCAGCTTACAACCTCGGGCAGTTATGAAATAACTAGGTTCAGGGTTTATTTGGAGGATTAACTAACAATGGCACGAGATGACAGAGATAGAAGAAATATACAAAGACAAAATCCCCGTGTCAGACCAAGAAGAGAATCCAAGAAACCAGGACTTGACATAGATGAGTATAAAGTTAAAAAAACCCTTAGTAACCTAAAGACGATACTGTATTTTATAACAGGTTTCTTCTTGATACATAAATTGTTTTCATGGTTATCCCCAACAAGTGCGAATCCTGGAGAACCCGAGCCCGTAGGTTTCTTCGATAAGATATTTTATGTGATAAAAAAACTGTTATTCATAGGTGCACTGGTGCTTCTTATAGCATTCGCTGTAAGCTCCGCATATGATATATACTTCAACATTCTCGGAGATGGAGTTGCCCCTACTATATCGCCCGTGGATGTGGTTTCTGGGGCAGCAGTTCAGGCTGTAAATGTAACGCAGGAGGTTGCCGAGGATACAAGACATACCATAATGGAGCCTTTCTGGAGACAGGAATGCCAGAGAAGGTACATACAGCAGAACCCTGAAGATATGGACAGAAAGGTGGAGAACTGTGTAAGACAGAAAAAAGGATTGCCACCTCTAGAGGACGAGGAGGACGAAGAGTGGAATTTAAGAGGAGCTTCGAATTATCTGGATGTTGATGTAAGAACCGAGATAAACGATGGGGATTACCTGGAGGATAACTGTGGAGATCCATGCGGAATAATAGAGACAAATGTCGAAAACGTTGGTGACAGAGACATACATCTAGAGGACGCAGAACTTTATGTGGAGGGAGACAGAATGGACGGCAAATATCCATTGATTTTCTCGGGACAGGATGGAAAAAGCAAGGAGTACACGCTGAACCAGTTTATACCGTTTCAGGAAACAATTGTTGACGGTGATTTTGTAACCATTGATGATTTAGAAACAGAAAATGGCCGGACTCACTTGAGGCCTAACGAGGACTACACGATGAATTTCCTGGTTAACCTTACAAGACACATGACTTTCTCAAAGGAAGATGTACAGGAAGAACTCGAGGGTTACAGGGAGCAGGTCAATGAAAGAATGGATCCTGACAACGAAACTGTAGAGGAGTACTGCGAAAAACAGAACTACACAATTTATGAAGGCCAAGAAGTCTATTATGAAGGAGAAGAATTAGTTATGGATGATAGAGAGGGTTTTGATTCTTTCGAAAATTACTCCGGACAGGTATGTCAGGAGCATGTGGAGGAAGCTGTTGAGGGTAACTCGGACTGGCTAATGGGAAGCGAGACAATACAGCCCAACGTTGATATAAACTATACTTCCGAAACAGAATCCGTGCTTAACCTGAATGTCTGGAACACTGAAGAGTGGGGAGAAATGGGAAGCGATGAACAGGATAGTGTTACAGACAATCACTGCAGAACTATTGGAAGAGGTGACAGTTTGAAACAGACCTCGGATCTAACGCATGATGATGTAGTTGCATTCCTGCTTTACACTGACTGCAGGGCGCTTTCGCCCGAAGACGAAACCAGAGAAGTTATTCTTGATGTACAGGTACAGGCAGACGACACCATAATAGAAGAGTTTGGATTTACTGGTGAAAACGAGGTAAACGGATTTACAGAAAACGGAGGTGCAGGAGACGGTATATGCTCCGAAACCATAGAAGGCTCTGGATATCCTGAAGAAACATTTGAGGGAGGATGGTTCACACGTGAAGACGGAGCTTGGGACTCTCCATCAACTGCATGTTTCATAGAACTACCTGCAACTCAGACAGAAGCCACTCTGAACCTTGGAATAGAAGCTGAATACACAGCAACGGTATCGGGAACGGGAACCATGGATCTGGGTTAAATACCTAGAATGATTCTCAAAACGTTTCTTATCCCTGGCCCCAAACCTGCGGCAGCTATTGCAAGGAGCACCAGGTAAGTGAAACTGTCAAGTTCTTCTTTTTTGACGTAATTCAAAAGAAGGAACACCAGAAGAACTTTCAAAACAAGAAAACCGTATGGATTACCGAATAACTCCATCACCATTTGAGATAAAGGCTTCTTCTCCGTGTAACCCAAAACAGAAATCCCGTATGAAGAGGAAATTCCGTCAAGGGCGTGTCCCATGGATAGCAGGTAACCTGTCTTTGAATCCAACATGCTCCCAGTTTTCCTCCTTGACAACAGATACTGAAACAGCGCCACAAGAATAAGAACACCTGCAGAAATAGGTATAACCATCAAACCTTCCCTTGACAACCCATTGAAATAGGCAAATCTAGTGATAAGCGAAGCCAGAAACAGTGTGATAATGCTTCCAACACCATATACAATTCTGTAACCTTTTATATCTCTATCCTTTTCGAGTCTGAAAGCCACTACAAGGGTTATTAGGCCTATAAAAGTGAGAGATATATAGGTCAATGGAGATATCAGCAAAACGTTAAATGGATACTCGACCATGCCGGTATCTCCCAGAGCTCTTAAGAAACCTCCGGCAAACAAAAACGTGGACATGGCTAAAATAAGTTTCTCATCCGCACCTTGTTTCTTGACAGTTCTGTAAACCATGAAAAGAAGAAAAATTATTATTGCTCCAAAAAATATCTCGTTGTAAACGTTGTAGCCAGGTTGAACCGTAAATCCCATGAACTCTGTTGAGGAAACGTTCTTGGCATCCGCCACTACCGGACCGATAACATCCCTCAGAAAAATCTCTCTCGTCAGGTCAAACAAGTAAAAAACAATGGCCAGCAGTAATACACCTGCTCCCGCTAACTTTTTCTTGTTTAATTCAACCATACAAAAAAGAAATATCTTCTAATTTTTTTATTCTTCGAGAGTCAATAGACTTTTGATGAGTGGTCTAAGAAAAAAATTGGCTCTCCTTTTTTTGGTGACGTCCCTGTTCTTAACAGGGTGTGTTGAGAACGGTGGCGAAGAAACTGTCAGCGAGGGTCGGAGCTTTGAGATAACAGATTTTGACTGTCATCCTGTCACCGATTCACAGGCAAGTTGTTCTTCCATAACTGAATTTGAAGACATAGTTATAACAGCCACAGCAGAGAACATCGGAGATAGCGAAGTTGAGATACCTTTTGAACATCTCGAAGGCGGAGGAGAATCACATGAAATGGTGCGAGCCTCAGTTATAAGGAACCGCTGTCCCAATCTTTTCGATATGGAACAGAGCAGTGTTGAGATAAGAAAAATAACTCCCGAAGAAATAACAGAATACAGCTATCCTGACGGAAATTTCAATCCCTCGGGAAACAGTATCGTTCTTGAAGAGGGTGAAGAACTGGATTTTGAGTGGAACCTGCATCTCATAGAGGATGAAGACCTTTACACTGATTTTAATTGTCCTCTAAACCTTGAATTAGTAACAGAACAGGAAGTAACAACTACGAAAGAAATAGAATTTTCAGAGGATCCAGGAGGCAGTTTAAATCCTGCGATATCATCAGCAGGGCCTTTAAAACTGAATTTAGAAGCTCCCAGCACCTGGGAACTGGGAGACAGGGAGTTCCCTGTAACAGTATATGCAAGTGACCGTGGTTATGGAGATGTCGAGGGAGACGTGGAGCTTTTAACAACAGATCCAGCTGCTGATGACAACAGAATAAGCTGTGAACCTTACAGCGAAGATATAACCGAGATGAGGATGCTCCGGGACGGATCAGGAGAAACCGTAAGGAGGACTTTTAACTGTCAACAGGACGGCGGAGGAGACCGGTTTAATTCTTTCCTCACCCTATCAGCCAGATACCGTTACACCTACGACGTTGGAGAACTAGACATAAACATATGCAGAGAGGGTGATACCTGTTAAGAAAGTTATTATATGCTTTTTGATCATCTCATTAGTCCTCACCGGCTGTGTAGAAAACGAAGAGGATGAAAGCGATATAGACCTTAGTTCAGGCGAAGTTCAGACGGAGATAGGCCTAGTAAGCCTAAGTTCATCCGAGATAAATCCTGATAGAGTTATTAGAGTTGAGGCGCACGTTGAAAACAACAATTACTATGAAGCCGAAGATATAGAGGTTGAAATCTCGAACCTTTATCCATTGTCCCTGGACGACGGTGTTGAAGAGACATGCGAAATAGAAGAACTGGAACCCTACTCGCCGGATACTGATGTTAGAGGAGACATAGAGGTCTGTGAATGGGATTTTGTATGTGAAACTGATCAGTGTATGTTCCTGTATGAGAACTACGATCAACCCTACACGGTTGATTTCGATCTGGAACTTACTTACAGTACCGAGGTATCTAATCCCGATGAAACTATCAATCTTGAGTTCTTGCCTCTCTCAGAACTTAGAGAAGACGACGTGGAGGAAATATCTTACTTGGCCGAGAACGGAGATCTTAAAATAAAGGCGGATTACGAGACCCCGGTTCCTGCAGAGGAAGAACGTTTCACTAAAGAGATGAGTATAGAAAATGTTGGCCAGGGAAGTCTTGTAGAGGAAGAAATAGAGATTGATTACACCGGTACCCTTGTTGGACACATAGGCAATCGGGACGAATGCGGTACTCTCTACCTTCCAGAGGACAGAGAGTCCACAGAAACAACTTGTTCTTATTCGGTCACCGATACCTTGCCTGAGGACGTCTATTATCTATCAATCAGGGGAAATTATAAATACCAAGAAGAAGAAACTATTGAAATAGATATTACCTAAAGGGTGTAACAAAAAAATGAAAAAAGAATTTTTGGTTCTTGCTGTGGTCGTTTCACTTGTTTTAACTGGATGTATAAACGGTGATAATGGTGATGTTGCCGGAGATGATCTTGAATTTTCATTTTCTTCAGCCAGAGATACTTATGTTATTGAGCATGGTGACGGTACACAGGAAGAGGCTACTTTCAACGTAAGAGTCAAGAACCGTGGGAGAGCTCATGCAATTCTTAAGAGCCTTGAACTTCAGGGACCGCCATGGATTAGTGATGGGGAGAGACACTTCGTTGTGGATGATCGTCTTGGAAGAGACGGAGTACAGGTAGAGGTCAATATAAACAAATGGGATGACTGGAGAGATACAATCCACCAACACGTATGGGAGAAATCTATTGAAGCTGTTTTAAACGCCCTTTATGACGGAGATGCTCTTTCCGAGAGAGAAAGACATGTCGCGAATTTATTGTTGGAGGGTAGAAGACCGGAACAGGATTTCACAGGTGATGAAAGATTTTTCAGTCACGATGTCACGATCGATGTGACCGAGAGAGATCTAAGAGCAGGAGAGGAAAGAGATTACGATGTGACGCTTGAAGCTGTTTACCACCATTACACTACAGGTAACGCTGACTTTACAGTTTATCCTGATCACGAATACAGGCAGAGAGATCTAAGTCCTGGATCAGCTACGATTTCTGACGAAATGGGAGGACCTGTAAGTATAGATATTAAAAACATGCCTAGACATGTTTCCGAATCCCATGGAACACTTCATCCAACAATTGTGATCGAAAACGTCGGAAGTGGAAATTTCGGAACTATAGATGGAGAAAGCTTCCTATACGGAGGATACGGTTTCTTCCCATCAAGATCGGTTTATCCGACAGAGGTCTACATTGATGGAGACTGGGCCGAGGTCCAGAGATGTGAACTGATCGACAACGAACAATTCATCACTTTCAGAGGAAGAGACAGACTTGAGTTCACATGTCCAATAAGGATCAGACCTGAAGAAATCGATAATGTTGAGTATCCTTCTTTGAGGGTTTCAGCTGTCTACGACTACGTCCAGAAACTTGATACGGAAATCACACTTGTTGGACGATAATTTAAACCCCTTTCTCTTTCTTTTCTTTTTGGCCCGTTTCCCATCACCGAAACTTTTATAAATATAGGTGTATTGTTATTACTGTATGATAACAATAAGAAAGCTTGTTGTGTTGGCGGTCCTGATAACAATTTTTTCTGCCGGAGCTTTTGCTGGAAGAAGAAACATAGACATAGTTGAAGTTTCTCAGCCACAGATCGTGGCTCGAGGTGAAGAGTTCACCGCGGAGGTAACGGTTAAAAACAGAGGGGACTTTGACGAGAACGTTACCGTTACGGGAAAAGCGCTTGACCAGATCTCCGAGACAAGGGAGAAAATAGTGGAATCAAGGGAAAAAGAAAAGTTCAATATTAGTTTCACACCCAGGATGAGGGATGAAGGACCTTTCAGAATAGACATAGAAGCAGAATCGGATTACAGCTATGACCACTTCACAGTTAGATCGAAAATAAGCAAGATGGAAGGCTATTTCAATTTAAGACCGGAAAACATCAAGGTTAACTCACCGGTGAGAGTGAAAGGCAGGCTCGAACACACGGAAATGAGCAAAGGAGTGAAGCACCTTACAGCAGAACTGTACGACGGAGACAGATATCTTGGAAAGGTTGAGATAGATAAACAGGGATACTTCACCACGGAATACACTCCAAAAAGAACAGGAAGCCACAGGCTCAAACTTGTAAAAGACGACGTGCTTATAGAGAGAAGTATATATGTCGAGCCATCGATAAGAATAAGCAGTTTGAGGATGAGCGATAAAATCTTCCAGGAGAAATACGCCGAGAAATGTGTCGATGTGGAACTTAACGGAGTGGAAAAAGCATCTTTGAAACTCTTTGATATTACGGATACAGAGGAGGATCTTGTCAGAGAGAAAGAGATCGACAGAGATGAAGGAGTATGCCTGAGACTTCCTACAGACAAGACAGGGCAGAGAAAAGGCAGGATAGTGGTACAGACAGAGGACGGCGAGTACAGCGACAAGATGGATTTCAGCTACACAGTGGCCTCCAAAAGATTGGAGATAGACCACAGAAAGGAAGACATGCAGTACGAAAACGGCGAAGTAACGGTTCCTGTTGAACTGATAAACAGAAAGCAGGAAGACGTGGAGACATGGATAAAAGTTGACACAGACCTGGACGTCCTGAAAAAACCTTCACCTGTAACTATCAGGGGCGATTCAAGAGAAGAAGTGGAGTTAAGATTTGGAGGCGTAACAGGAGAACACGAAGTAGATGTGGAGGTAACATCTGCAGAGGACAAAGACGTCAAAACCATAGAAGTTACCACCAGAACCAAGAACGCAAATTTCACAGGTATGATCTCCAAGGCAGAAACCACAGGAAAAATACTTATAGCTGTTTTGCTCTTAATAGGGCTTTTTTCGGCCGGAAGACGACTTTTGTATCCCCGGGCGCTTGAGCCAAGGTACTAGCTAGTAAACCCTGAAATCAACACATACCCTGTGGACATAAGGCGCATAATGTCCACAGACCTCCTTCTCTATTATCTCAAAATCCCTTCCTTTCCTCTTGGATACTTCCTCTATCTCGGATACGATCTTGTCCCATCGCTCATCCTCACTAGCAAACCTGTAGTAATGTATAATCCCGTTTTCTTTTACTGTATCGAATGCAAGTTCCAGGAAGTTCTTTGATCCTTTTGGCAGAGGCATTATAATCCTGTCAGCTCCCTCAATATCAGGAACAATATCTTCAACGTCTCCGCAGAAACTTTCAACCTTTTCCCCGACACTGTTCAGCTCGATGTTTTCCTCCATGTATTCACAGGCTGCAGGATTCTTCTCAATAGCAAATACTTTTTCTGGTGATCCGTGTCTAGCTACAAGCACCGGATAAGGACCTACACCCGCAAACCATGCATGGACGACCTCTCCATCCTTGACCTTTTCAACTACTCGCTGCCTCTCATGTGCAAGCCTCTCTGAGAAAAAAACTTTGGTCGGATCAAGCTTGAACCTTGCACCGTGTTCTCTGTGTACTGTCTCGGTACTTTCGCCAACAATTTTTCTGTATCCACCTACTCTGAACTCGCCGGAAAGGTTCTCCTCTTTCTCAAGGACGGTCTCAATGTTAGGGTTCTGTCGGATTATGTGTTCCGCTATCTCCTTCTCTCTGCCTTTTTGATCGGATTCGAGGTTGACTATCGCAACATCGCCAACTATCTCGTAAGACGAAGGAACATAATCCGGGATATCGGGTTCGTTTTCCTCCTCATAACTGAAGAAAGATATCTCCACTTCCTCTTTATCAACCAGGTTTTCCAGGCTTTTTCTTGAATCCTCGTCCCTAATTCTGGAAAAAAATATTTGTTTTCCGTCAAACTCCTTATCGATGAATTCCTCGAGGGTTTCCCTGATTTTCCCTAAATCATTTGAACTTTCATAACATATAAACAGGCTTTCACCATCTTTTTTGGCTTCTAGGATATCCATGTGATCTTCGGTAATCTCGCAAACATCGAAACCCTGCTGTTCGAAAAGTTCGCTGACCCTCTTGCCATATACCGTTAATTCGCTCATTATAGATAAACCTCATGACATGTTTTTACTGATGAGTAGACACCATCGAAACAGTTAAATACTTTAAACACGAATAAATACCTTGGAAAAAACAAAAAAAGTTTTACAAGGTAAAGCTTTTCTTGATCTCCTCAGCTCTTGAACGAGTCATCATCGGAGACCGGGAAAAGTCTGTTCTTTAGTTAAATAATACAATTTAAAAAGTGTTACTGATGAAATACGATGGAATAATTTTTGACAACGACGGAGTACTAGTGGAGATACATAGATCCGGAGACGTATATGAAAACGCTATAGAGAAACTGTTCAAGGAGAGAGGTATAACTCCAAACGAGAAGGATCTGAAGCCCTTCCTGTACAACAAGAGTTCCAAAAAAGTAAAGAAGACCTGTGAAAAATACGGGTTGCAGACCCATGAATTCTGGAAGGAAAAGGAAGAAGTTACTTTCAGGCTTCAGAAAAAGATGATACTTGACGGATACAAGACTCTCTATCAAGATACAGAATACCTGAACGAGATTAATCTTCCCAAGGGGATTGTTTCGAACAACCAGCAGGCTATAATCGATTTTATATCCAATAAATATATGAGCCACAGTTTTGGAGCTGCTCTGGGTAGAGAAAAAGATCTCAGAGGCCTTGACAGGAGGAAGCCGAATACTTTCTATGTGAAAAAATGCATGAACCAGATGGGTCTCGAAAACCCGCTCTTTATCGGTGATTCAAGTGCTGATATAGAGGCAGCTCACAACATGGGCATTGATTCGGTTTTTATCCGAAGGGAACACAGAGAAGGTTATTACGTGACCAAAAGCCCTACATATGAGATAAAGAGCCTGGAAGAGCTTCCAGAGATTGTTCACTGAAAAGATTTTTATAAAGACTTTGAAAAAAATTAGTTATGGATTTCCTGGATCACTAGGTGCAGACCACTAAAAAGGTGAGTTTTGACCCGGTAGAGTTCTACAGGCTCTCTGATAGATATGAAGGACTCAAATTTCCGCTGAAATATACATTTGTTTCAGGCCTGATCATGGGACTGATTTTCTCAATCTTAACGATAATAGGCGGTATTTTGGGAGGAGACTTTAGTGTCACAACCATAATTTCGTCACCTGTAACCATATTAACAGGTGGTTTGTTCATGGTTTCAATGGTGGCATCTACAACATTGATACAACACCTGTTCATAAAGCTGATGGGAGGATCGAACTGGAGAGGCACTGCAAAGATAATTTCCTACGCTTCAGGCCCCACAGCTCTTGTAGGCTGGATCCCTTTACTGGGACAGATATTTATCCTGTACCTTTATTACAACGGTATCAAGACGGTGCACGGTTTCTCCAAGAAAAAAGCAATAATAGTACTTGTGCTGCCTTATCTAGCGATAGGAATACTAATTGTGCTAGTTTCTGTCTTGTTAGGTGGTTTACTCTTCAGTATGCTGCTGGGCTAGCATCAATCCTGACTGTTTTCGAGCTCTTTTTCTATAAGTTCCCTCGTCTCCCTGGGATCTGCCTTCCCGTTAGATCTTTTCATAACCTGGCCCACCAGATAGTTGATGGCTCCTTCTTCCCCGCTCCGGTAATCCTCCACGGCATTCTGGTTTGCCTCTATAACTTCAGTGACTGTTGTTTCTATTTCTGAACTCTCAGCCTTCAGCAAATCCTCTCTCTCAACTATCTTCTCCGGGTCAACTGACTTCTCAACTGTCTCCCTTATAACTTTCTCCGCATTCCTGTCAGTTATTTTATCCTCCTCTAGAAGACCTATAATATAAGATATCCAGTCTTTTTCAAGTCCTGATTCCCTGTAGCTAATACCATTGTAATTCAGAGTCTTTTTCAGTTCTTTGGTCATCCAGTTAGCAGTTATACTTGAATCATGGTCCACAACAAGCTCTTCAAAGTCTTCGGCAAGTTCTTTCTCTGTTATCAAAGATTCTGCTATCTCCTCAGGTAATTCATAATCCCTGACAAATCTTTCAAGTTTTTCATCAGGAAGTTCGGGTAACTCTTTCTCAATACTTTCGACTTCTTCTCTCTCAATATCGAGCTTGGTAAGATCAGGCTCCAGTATGTATCCATAACCTGCCTCGGATTCCTTCTGCCTCATCGAATTTGTTATCTCTTGAGCCGAGTTATAAGACCTCGTTTCTCTTTTTATATCTCTACCTCTTTTCTTCAAGTTTTTCTGCCTGGTTATCTCATAGTTTAGGGCTTTTTCTATACCTTTCGTACCTGTAATGTTCTTGACCTCAACCCTCTCACCACCTTCGATAGATATGTTAGCATCGGATTTTATCGAAAGATCAGAGGACGGATCGTATATACCCAGGTATTCCATTATCTTGGTGAGTTTCTGCAGGAATTTTCTGGCCTCCTCCGGTGCAGAAAAATCAGGTTTCGTCACTATCTCTATCAGCGGTATGCCCGCCCGGTTGTAGTCAAGAAGTGTATAGTCCGAGGAAGTAATGTCGCCGCCTTTGTGATTTATTTTTGCTGGATCCTCCTCTATATGGAGTCTTTTTATCCTAATATTCTTTTTCTCATCTCCAAGTTTTGTCTTGAGCTCTCCTTCCACACCCACAGGTATCTCATGCTGTGTGATCTGGAAGTTCTTTGACATGTCAGGGTAAAAGTATGTCTTTCTAGAAAACCTGACCTCGTCTTTTATTTCACACTCAAGTGCCAGGCTTGCTCTTAAGGCGTATTCGATCACTTTTTCGTTTGTCCTTGGTTTCGAGCCAGGCATTCCCAGGCATGTGTCGCATGTGTGTTTATTCGGTTCTTCCGATAGTTCCGCGGAACAACCACAGAAAAGCTTTGAATTAGTATCAAGCTGTATATGTGTCTCAAGTCCTATCTTGACGCCTTTATCCTCACTCATTTACACCACCTCCGGTCTTTCAAGAGTTCCAAAAGAGTTTTCAAATGCTTTACCAGTTTTGACTAACTTGTGCTCTTTGAAATGATCGGATAGTAGGTGCATTCCTACAGGCATACCCTCCACAGTACCACATGGAACAGACATCTGTGGGATACCTGCAAGGTTCGGACCAATGGTCAACGTGTCCATCGCATAGATTTCTATAGGGCTCAGATCATCAGCCTCCTCGAATCTGGGGGCTATGATAGGCATTGTGGGAGATGCTAAAACATCGTATTTCTTGAATGCCTGCTTGTACTCCTCTATGATCAGTCTTCTGACCTTCAGAGCTTTGATATAGTATGCCTCTCGGAAACCTTCCTGTCTTACGAAGTGTCCCAGCATGACACGTCTTTTGACTTCTTCTCCGAAGCCCTCTGATCTTATCTCAGAGAAATAATTGTCAAAATTTTTTTTCTCGGGATCTTTTTCAAGCCCGTATCTCATGCCGCAGTATCTTGCAAGGTTTGTGGAGGCTTCGGACATAGCTGTAACATAGTAAGAGGGCATCACATAGTCCTTGGCAACTTTTGGAAGGCTAACCTCCTCGACCTCGGCACCCATATCCTCCAGTCTCTGGATGGCCTTCCACACCTTTTTCTTCACCCTGTCATCCATGCCCGGGAAAGACATGTACTGTTCAGGGGCTCCAATCCTCAAATCTTCGACATCGGGTTCAACATCAGCAAGTTTCTTTTTTCCTCTTTCCACTGTTGTAAAATCTTTTTTGTCTTTCCCCGATATTATCTCAAGCATGTAAGCAGCATCTTCCACGGTCTGTGCAAGTGTGCCGATCTTGTCCAGAGAATTGGCATAATCGATAAGTCCATACCTCGAGACCCTGCCGTATGTGGGTGTGAATCCCACTACTCCGCAGAAAGCCGCCGGGTTGGAAACCGATCCTCCTGTTGACTGCCCAAGAGCCATGTGAGGCGATTTCAAAGCGGATGTCAGGGCTGCAGCTCCACCCGATGAACCACCGGTTACCCTGTCAGTGTCATACGGATTTTTAGGTATCTCATACGCCGAGTTCATTGAAAAAGTTCCGAAACCGAACTCGTCCTGATTAGTCTTGGCAAATACGTTCGCACCTTTCTCCTGAAGCTTCTTCACAGCCGTGGCAGTTATCTCGGGTTTGTAGGGTTCAAGAATTTTTGAACCTGCGGTGGCAGGAAAACCCTCAACACATATATTGTCCTTTACAGAAACAGGAAGACCTTGTAACTCTCCTTCTCCAGGATTAAAAACAAATTTCTTTGATCTGATGGCGTCTATCTCTTCATCCACCTCTTCAACTTCTTTCCTGAAATCGTTGAAATCTATCTTCTTATCGCTTTCAATAAATTTCCTAACATTTGTCTCCGAACTCATATCAAGATCAACCTGTTATCCAACAGTCTCTGAATTTTCTTTGAATTTTAAATAAATGTCCGGTCAGCTGCTTTTTTTGGATGAAGACAGTAACTTACCTGCTGTGACTGACAGTGCCAGGACCCCAAAAGTCTGAAATATGAACTCGGGCGAATCCTCCCATATATGCCTGAAAAAACTTTCATGAGGGTTATGATTATCATAATGAACTTTACACGATCCTTCTTTTCTTCCACATACCGCATGGCCTTTACCTTCCTTTTCCCTGAAATGTACTTTAAAAAGTCCCTTCCCCAGACTTCTACGCCATTCTGAAGACTTTTCATAGAACGAAATATCTTTCATATTAAGGGATTGTATTTGACAATTTTAAGTGTAACAGGGAGAACAAGTCCTTACTTACATCTGTAAATAAAAATCAAGGTTCAGTTCTGCGCTGAAGCGTTCAGCGAAATCTGGTTTTCGGTTTTCAAATGTTAACCTCCACCATTGTATACCATATACAAAATCAGGTTTACTTTCCAGGTCAGTTTCGAACCACTATACATGGTAGTTCAGCCGCACCTCTTCGGTCCAACGCCAAGGTGTTAAAATGGAAGAAAAAGAAGATAACAGCCTTTTTTTGAAAGATATACCTTTCCTACTTGCAGAGGAAGGGTTAGAAAAACCTCCGGCCAGAAAAAATTTCGATGAACTATCCGGAGATCACGAACACCCGTTGAAAAAATCTTTGTCCTGGAACGGCGAGGATATCTTGAAAAGCTCCGAAAACTCCAGCAAATTAAAAAGGTTGCCGCTGGCGATCACAGTTTCAGAAAATGATAGCTGGGAAAGAGCCTTTGAGAAACTGAACAGCCTGGAAAAAAAGAAACACTACGGGCCAGTATGTCTAGTGACGGATCGGGCAGTAGACGAAAGAATTTCGGAGAAACTAAGGTTTTTCAGACTGAGAAAAGTTGTCATACTGAACATTGATCCTCTAGAAAAGACTTCCGAGAGAAAGCTGGAAAGTATACAAAAACTCTCACAGAACAGGATACCTGTTCTTGTAAACATAGATGTCTCAGAGATTGAAGAGATCAGAAACGAAAAAATCGATGAGCTCGTGGAAAGGCTTTCAGAGAAAGGAGCTAAGTACATAATGGAGACAGGTGGAGAGTCAAAAGTCCTTGAAGGAAAACTTGAAAACAGGAGCATATTCACTTTCAGGAATCTTAGCTGCGGGATAATCAATGCCCTTGGATTGAGCTACGACTACAACATGAAATTCTCAAATCCAGAGAAAGCCGAATGCGTAAACTGTGTGAACTTTCAAAAATGCACGGAGTACGCCAGCAGAGAAAACGATTACAGCGAACAAGAAAAAATACTTGACAACCTTGGTATTTCGGGGGATATAGTTCACAAAAAGAACAAAGAAGAGAAAGACTGTGAAATATACCAGAGATGTAACCACCACTGCTCAGACTGTATGTTGAACAGGGGGACCATGATAGAACTGAATGGAGCGTATTCTAAAAAATTCATCAACATCATGAAATGGATAACCGGCATGGAGGTGGTTTCCAGCGAGGAACACGATGGCCTGGAACTGACCGAAGAAGAGGTAAACCTGCTGGAGAAGATCTGAATGCCAAAAACAGGTAAATATATTTGTAAGGTAATACCAGTTTGGAACAAGAAGGAGGAATCTAAATGAAATACAGGCATGGAACAGGTATAAAGACCGAAGACGGCCTGCACCTAATGTCGTGGGGAGGAACCAGATTCGAGGGGAAACCTTTTTTCGTACTGAAGTATTTCCCGGAAAAAAACGGAGAAAGAACAAAAAACAGGACAAGTTACTCCAAAGTAAAACCTCCTCTTTACGCTTACAATGAGATGATAGATACAGCGGAAGAATTCGACGAGGATTACGTATCTTACTCAGATTTACTGGACAGAAAGATAGTGAGAGTTCCGGAAGACAAAATAGAAAAAATCATTGACCCTGTTGAAAAGGCAAATAAAATAATCGAAGATCCTTCGGACAGTGTTGAGAAAGAGTTCGAAACCGTTCACAGTTTTTTCAGTGATCTGATGAACAGGAAAGAAATCGACCTTGAAATCGGGGTTACTGCATCACTTCTCTTCGGACTCCATGATCCGGACTCATCTGATATAGACATCATTTTTTACGGAGACTCAGAAAATGTTGAGAAACTCCTCGAAGAAATCAAAGGGCTTGTGGAAAAAGGAACACTCGAACTTGAGCTTTCGGATTTCGAGAAAAACGTGGTTGAGGAAACTATGGATACTGATTTAACCGAGTCCCTAAGGGAGAAACTGGTGGACGAAAAAAGATACCTTAGCTCTTTCCACTACGAGAAAACCAGTCTGGAAATCCATCTAATGTTTGCAAGACCGGAAATAAACCACGATATAACTGATGGAAACGGAAAGGGGAGAACCAGCTTAGAAGGAACCATAACAGATAAATCATCCTCCAAATACGTCTGTCCAAGGTTCAAAGTCAAAAAAGACAGAGAGAGCACAGTTATCTGCTACCACAAATCAGGGGCTGTTGTAAAGCAGGGAGACAATGTTTCTCTCTCGGGCTACAAAGTTGTAGAAGGAGACAGAGAACTGATTTTACAGCTAGATGAGAGACAGGATTACCTCAGGGTAAAATAGCTTTTTTCCTTCAAGGTTCACAGGCAAAACCCGTATTTTTTAAATACTTTAAAAACCCATACTGTTACTAACTCCTAATGACTCGGAAAAAAGAGGAGGTCCTGGAGCTTTTCAAGAAAAACTCCGACGTTGAGCTCTCCACCTCCTACATAGCGAGGAAAATTTATCCGGAGGAGTACGAAGAAGTTCTAGAGGTACTTTCGGGCAAATTTCCAACCAAAGAAGAGAAAAAAAGAGCCCAGAGAAAGAAGTCAAAGATACACAGACGGATCCTCCACCACCTGAACAAGATGGTCGAGAGGGATATCCTGGAGGTCAAGAAAAGAGGTGAAAGCGGAGAGAAATATTTCGGCCTGGCTATAGAACCGGGCGAAGAGATAATATACGACACAGCCAGAAAGAAAAAAATAGAGATATCTCGTCCTGTACTGCCATCTCTACCTATAGAAAGCTACGAGAGTTCTGGTGTCGTAAAGAGATTCAAGAAGGACAACTGGATCCTTAAACTTGACTCTATACTTCTAGAATCAAAAAAGTTCTCAAGCGAAAACCTGTACAGGGTAATAACCACATCACTGGACTACATAAACGATGTGCTGGGTCTCAACTCCTTTGAACACCTTGTATCAAAACTATCAACGGATGAACTGCTAAAGTTTTTCGAAAAACTGTCGAGAGACCTAAAAGATTTCAACAAGACAGTTTCGCTGATAATAGATTTCTCCAGACTTGCTATAGAAGACAGAGAGAAACTGCTGCTTCTGCTTGAAGAGTTCAAAGGTTCAGAAAACCTAAACATGGTGTTCGAATTCGATTCGATGACCCTCAACCAGCAAAAAAACTACCTGGAGGAGATCGTTCCGATGATACTCGGCCGGGAGATATACATAAAAAACAAGAACATAGACGACGTCCCTGTATGGGTGGGAACTGCGGGTCCATACACTTTTGAAAGGAAGAAGTGGGAGAAGCAGAAAGAAAAAACCAAGATGGCTAACTTGCTCTGCTGCTCACAGTCGACGCTCTTCCTTGATTTCAAAAAATTCATGAGGGAGAACGGAAATGTAGGGAAAAAGAATTTCAAGGAACTTTTCGAGAAATCCTACAGATCGCTCTTCATGGGCAGTTCGATACAGAGGAAGAACAAGTACAACTTCTTCGAGAAGATTCTTGACATAAACGAGGAGGGCAGCAAGAAAGAGTTCTTTATTTACAGCAGGGACTATCTAAGGACATGGAACATGGGGACTATCTCGGCCAGGTTCGACAACAAGACCGTGATAGATCTAATGGAAAACCTGAAGAAAGACATGGACGAGTTCTGTGCAGCCGAATCAACTATTTACAAATCATGCGGGATGCCGATAGAGTTCAAGGTTGCCATGGCACCGGGATACGGGGATAAATTGTCCGGATTGTCAAAAAGCATAAGAGAACCTCCGGTGATCGAAGATGTACAGGATGTTTACTCGGAAAGCTTCAAGGAAAAAATTTCATTGATAGATAAATTATCGCATATTTTTGATGGAGGAAACATCGTTAAAATTGTAAGAAAGGGCAGTCCAACTTCAGAAGATATACTACAGGAGCTGAACGCCATTATAAATTCCTACGGTTTCGAACTTTTCAGGTACGAGGCAGGAAACTCCTTCCACCAGGACTCAACGATAGAGAGGTTTTTGAAATGAAAAGCTTCAAGAAAGAATCCGCCTACGAACTCTGGAAAAAGGCCCTGATTTACATCAGGGACAACGGTAGAGATTTCGAGGACGAGGACGGCAGAATCTGCAAGGAAGTATTTAACCTGGCCCTCAAAATAAAGTCTTGCCCCGGGGATATAGAGGAACCGATAAAAAGACTAAACGACTTCGAGAAATGGATTTATCCATCTCTAGATGAGATAGAGAACAATATCCTTTCAAAGGATTCTTCTATTGGTTACGAGTACTCCTACGGTAACAGGATTCTTGCCTACTCGGGCAATGGATCCGAGATGGATCAGCTAAATGACTTTGTCCTGCCTCTTCTGGAAGAGAACCAGAGTTCCAGGAGGGCGGTTGTCACTTTATGGAATCCTCTGCTGGACAGCGATCTTTTCAAGAAAGAGGTTCCGGGTATACTGAGCATTGATTTCAAGTTGAGATCAGGGAAGCTGAATGTAACAGAGATAATCCGCAGCAACGATATCTTTTATGGCTGGCCCGCCAACATATACCAGCTTTACAGTTTGCAGAAGTTTGTCGCGGATGAACTTGGTGCCGAACCAGGGTTCCTGACCACTGTCTCGACTTCGGCGCACATATTCGAGGATCAGGAAAAGTACATCGGGAAGGTTCTCCAGAAATGAACTACCACGGTGATTTATTCTTTAAGCATGTCGTAGAGAAAGTACATACCTCCGAAAAGAAGGGAGGAAATGACCACCAGCTTCTTGAAATCGGACCTGTTCATCTCCCTGATCTCAGATATATATTTTCTTACCGTGTTCCTTGAAACCCCGACCTTGTCTGCGATCCCCGACTGCTTGAGTCCCTTGGACCTGTATCTTACGATCTCCTTCAGGTGAACAGGATTCAGGTTGTGCTTCTCTGCTATCGACCTGAGTTCGTCCTCAAGTACTTCCTCGTTCTCGACAAGATCGGAAAGTTCTATCCCCATTACGTATTTTTCTTCGTCCGCAATCCTTAAAAATTTTCACATATTTGATGAAAATTTATCATTATGGTAAAATTTTACCAATAAATTAAGAAGTGCAGATACGTATCCTCCGAAAAACAGATCATAAATCAGATGAAATAATTGAGAGTTCAGCGCCAACGAACAATAAAGAAAAAAAGAATTATCAAGTGGCCCTTGGGCCCTTGAAACAGCCATCTTCCTCATTATCTGTATTTGAGAAAGTCTCCTCCTCAGTAAAACTTTCTTCAACACTGTCTTCCCTCTTCCTCTCTTCTAGCTCAATAGGATGGAAAGCAGGTTCAACTCCTTCCGTATCTATGTCATCCAGAGAATCAAAAGATTCCAAAGCATCATCAAAATCCTCCCTGAACTTCTCGATCTCTTCTTCACCAAGGTTGATTCTGGCGTTCTCGGCTACCTCCTTAATAGTTTCCTCATCTACCATGTCTTAAACCTGGCCAGGAATATTTAAAAAAACGGTTTTTCATTTAAAAATAAACGTTCATTAA
Source organism: Candidatus Nanoanaerosalina halalkaliphila (assembly GCA_022729335.1). Lineage (GTDB taxonomy): Archaea > Nanohalarchaeota > Nanosalinia > Nanosalinales > Nanoanaerosalinaceae > Nanoanaerosalina > Nanoanaerosalina halalkaliphila. Next base: position 1,476 of record JALDAE010000007.1, on the reverse strand, counting down.
TATTGTAGAACAATACATGTATCATTAAACAAGTAATGATCCTCCAAAAAAACATTTATAAACAAGAGTAAAGAAAGTATAATTAAGTCTTCATGCTTGAGCGTTGGGCACGCAAAAAAGCATAATCTTGTCTGGGCAACAAGATAAAGACTGATAACTCAATAATTTTTGACTCGTTGGGCAACGAATCGAAAATTTGGGCAAACTTTTCTAGATTGAATTAGACATTATTAGACATTTCTCCGAAAAGCTTCTTTACTTCTCGGAAGGACGTTACAAACAAAGGTTGGAATTCACTGTTTAAAAAACATTATTGTGTTGAATAACAACCTTTAATTTAAGGGGATAAAAAAATGGAGAAAATTGTAGACGAAGCGGTTGACGAAAACTCAAAACAAAACAATCAATTTGCAGACATAAAAGATGCTAAAATACTTGTTGTGGGAGTAGGGGGAGCAGGAAATAACATGATAACCCGAATGCACAACAAGAATGCTACAGGTGCAGAAACTGTAGCCGTTAATACAGATAAACAGCATCTACAAGTTTCAAGAGCTGATAGAAAAATATTAATAGGGCAGGACCTCACAAGAGGTCTTGGAGCAGGTGGCCACCCTGACAAGGGTGCAAAAGCCGCCGAAGAAAACAGGTCGGAACTCAGATCTCTCTTTGCAGACGCTGATATGGTCTTCCTCTGCTGTGGTCTTGGAGGAGGAACAGGTACAGGAGCAATACCTGTTCTGGCTGATATTGCAAAGAGCGAAGACTGCATCGTAATCGGTACGGTTACAATGCCGTTCCAGATCGAAGGTGCAAGAAAATCAAAAGCTGAGGATGGCCTTCTACGGTTGAGACAGCACGTTGACACTGCAATAGTTATCGAGAACGACAAGCTAATTGAGATTGCAGGTGACATGCCTCTTGATCAGGCGTTTGGTGTTGCCGACGAACTGATCACGACCATGATCCAGGGAGTCACCGAAACAATCTCAGAACCATCGCTTGTCAACCTTGACTACGCGGACGTCAAGGCTATCATGCACTCCGGAGGAGTTGCTGTAGTCGGTTATGGTGAGTCCGACACAAGCAACAAAGGCAAGGAGGCAATAGCCGAGGCGCTTTCCAACCCACTGTTAGACGTCGATTTCGACGGTGCCAACGGAGCATTAATCCACGTAGAAGGTGGAAACGACCTGTCCCTAAACGAGATCAACGACATTGGTCAGACAGTTATGGAAAAGCTTGACCCCCAGGCCCAGGTTATCTGGGGTGCAAGGCTCAACGATGAACTGGAAAACAAGGTCCAGGTCATCGCTATCGTGACCGGAGTCAATTCCCCCTACGTACTCGGTCCGGTAGACGAGAGTGAGGACGACGCAGAAGTTTCCGACATGGAAGATCTCGGTCTAAAGGTTGTAAAACACTAAATCCCCCCAACACGAATCAACTTGTATAACCCCCCCCCCCCGGGCGGGG
>JALDAE010000029.1 GCA_022729335.1 Candidatus Nanoanaerosalina halalkaliphila | reverse complement strand
TATTTGGTTGAGTTGGAAGGGCGAGAATTTTCGTCAGAAAAATGCATAGAAACGACTGGAATAGAAGAAATATCGTCCAGAAAAGCAAAGTTTGTCTGTGAAGTTTGAGCCCTATGGCTCACTTTCTCCCCCCTAACCACTTGATGAAAAACCAAATCTTATAAATGGTTCGATAATTAAACCTTAGGTGTCGATATCCGACATATCTAGTACCGCACTATAAATAAATTGGTTTCGAAAAAGAACTTCTCAAATTTCTTTTTTAAAACTATGAGTCAAGATCAGGTATTTAAAAAGAGGATATGGGAGAGATTGGAAGTATAAAAAAATTTCGGTGGTTTCTTAAAGCCGATAGGTTTTTTTAAACAACTTTTTCTTCCGGACTGTTTGATGAACCCGAAAACGAGGTTTTCAAGAGAACTTTTTATAAAAGGTTCTGGTCTTGAAATTTGAAATTGCCTTAGAGAACTTTTGGATAGAATTTTACAGGTTGTTGAGTTTTTTCTTCATTTTTGTGAAACCGTTTCTAAACCTGTCCTTCATATCCGGGTTTTTCAGAAGCTCCGTTTTTACCTCGTGGTTTTCAAGCCTGTAAAGATCTTTTATCTCGTCCAGTTCCTCAAAAGTAAATTTCTTGGCCGCCATGTAAGCCTCTCTGTGTATCCGTATCTCTTTTTTCCTGGCCCTGTTCCTCTGCTCCATGAGCTCGATTTTTCCTGTCACGCTGTTGTCCGAAATTATTTTCTGCTCCACCAGCCTGTCAGCAAGCAAACCTCTTGTCTCCTCGTTCCTTTGCTCCCTGTAGTACCTCTCCATGTTAAAGTTCTCACCGGTTTTACCACCGATCTTCTCGATGTTTTCCATGGGATGATCGTAGAGCTCCTCCACGAAATCCCTGAGTATTTTGGTGTCTCCCTCAGGGAGTTCCTCATTGCTATCTTCAAGCTCCCCGACGAACTGTTCCCTTAAGTCTTTCAGCTCCCGGTGGATCTGTTCCCATTTTTTCCTGTTCTCGAATCCTTGGTCTATCAGTTCCCTGGTTTTCCGGTAATGATCTCTCTGAAGCCTCCCGATTTCCTCCCTGTTCCTCTCGACCTCTTTCCTAATACCTCTCAGGTTTTTTTCTGATTCCTCCATGCTTTTCTCGTAGATTTCCCATTCTTTTTCCGTACCGAAAAGCTCGTCCGGCCATTCAAGGTGCTCGAGACCGGGTTTTTCTTCAAGTAGTTCTTTCCCTATTATCCTGCCTATCGCTCCGTAGAACTCCTGTACCACGGGGTCGTCGTTTCCGTAAAGTACTTCGTTTTCCTCGAGCTGTCTAAGGCCTCGGAGGTAATGGGAAACCTCTTCGGAATACACGTGTCCCTTGTCCACCTGATCCCTGTTGATGTAAATCGTGTTCTCCCTCTGAAGATACGCGGAGGTCCTTCTTGGACATATGTCCACATTTGGTTTCTGAGATCTGCTGTATCCTATCCCCGTGTACTCGGACATCTCCTCAAGAACCTTTTCAACGTCCCCGCCTACTTTTTCCAGAAGTTCGTCGTTGAACCTGATCATCTCTTGACAGTTCCCTCATTTTAGAGCCCAGTTTTTTATCGTTTTTCGGGTTTTGGTTCGGCCAACTTGTTTTCCCCTTTAATTGCGAACTTGAAACTTGGAGAAAAAAGGAAGGTCACGGGCTGTATGTTTGAAACCTGGTTTCTTTGAGGTATGGAACAGTTATTTCAGTATCTGAGAGAAAAAAATGTTTATGAGAGTACTTTTCGTCTGCACCGGCAACAGCTTCAGAAGTCCCGTTGCAGAGGCGCTTGCAAGAAGGTTCAAACCGGATCTGGAGGTCGAGTCCGCTGGTACAGATCCCGCTGACCACGTGGCGGAGAACGGGAAAAAACTGCTCGAGGAGGAGAACGCCCTGAGATATGTGAAGCCCTCGCCGGACCCTCTTTCCGAGAGAGCCCTGAAACAAGCCGACAAAATAAAGGTTATGGAAAAGGCACACCTTAAACACATAAATAATAATTACAGTGTTGAAAAGGAAAAAATTGAGAACTGGAAGGTGAAGGATCCTATCGGGCCCGGGGTCGAACCAACGGAGTCCTTCGAAAAAATAAAGGAGAAAGTACTAGAGCTCTGACACACACCTGTATTTTATATGGCGGGACAACCAACAACCCTGTATGGAGCTCGACCGGGAGACCCTGCACGTGTTAAACATAGTGGTTTTCGTGGCTGTATTTGTTGTACATGCAGCAAGGCTTTTGATGGGTCTTGACGTGTACGTTGCTGGTTACGAGATACCTCTGTGGCTTAACGGTGGAGCATTAATAATTGCCGGTTTACTTATCTGGCAGAACTGGATCAAAACCTCTAAAAACAGGTACACGGTTCTGAAAATTGCTATAGGGCTTCTTGTCGCAGATATCCTGGGTATAATTTATTTCTGGTACCGTGGCATAGAGTTTCTCGGTATTTCCGGGAACAGGTACGGCGTTCTTCTGATCATCGATCTGGCCATAATCGCGATCCTTGGCTACTTCCTGAAAAAGAAATAAACCTAGTTCACGATTCTCCATCTCAGGTCGTCAAGCAATCCCAAAACAAGGCCGAACGCAATGATGAACACCAGGAACTCGAAGATCACGAACTCGTTCCTCACAAACATTGAGACACCCAGGTAGGTACCTGTCGCTGTCACAAGCGAAAGAAGCCACAGACCCATGTCTCTGTCTGTCTCGGTGGTGTCTCTTCCAACGGTGAGCAGAAAAACAGCGCTGATCAAAATGTTGAGAGATGCAACAGCTGCTGTCACATAATTGACAAACGGACTTGTCAAAAGAACGGCCACTGCAATGATCAAGAAAAGCAGTCCTGCGGCCAACCTGTTTTTTTCATCCACGTTTTCCAGGAATTTCATATATAAATAATAGAGATACATCTATATATAGAAGATATATAACACTGTTATACCTTTTCCTGGCCTCTGATGTTCGTTTTTTTCCTAACAACAACTTCCTTTTTTAAAAAGCTTATAGAGCTGTTTTTATTTACAATGAAAGAAAAATTTCCTTTGCTTTTGATGGTTTTGCTGATGGTCGCCGGTTCACTTGTGGTGGCCTCGAGCCTGGAAACACGTGGAGACCTGGGGGAAATAGGTGTTTCCGATCACAATCAAGTAAAAGACGAAATCTCCGGTTCGGGAGAAGATCTTTGTATTGATGATATAGATGAGGCTGAAAACTACGCCGAGGATCGGAAAGATTGCCGTACAGAGAGAGCTTTTCTTCAGTGCCCTCATTCCGAAGACTTTGTAAGGACTTTTTCCGGATGCGAGCTCGATTACCTGCTTGATAAAGACTGGAAGAGAAACAGGGAGAGACACCCGGAGTTCCACGAACTTGAGATACTGACGGCTCACCCTGATTCGTTCATCGATGGACCGGGGACAGGTGTCCACAGATTGCCCGAAGGCGAGAAAATCCATCTGGACAAGGGGAAGCTCCCTACCGGTGTATCCTTTGAAAGATGGGTTGCAGAGGACACCGAGATAGAAAAACATCTTGAAGAAAACCCGGAAAAAGCTGAGAACACATTGGTGATGCCGGACAGAGACCTGAGACTGAGAGCTGTTTTCGAACAAGCACCCTCGCCCGAAAAACTAGAAGTAGAGGTCGAGACAGACAGCGATACCTATGAAAAAGGTGAAGAGATCGATATAAGGATTAGTGCCGAGGGATCACAGGTTTTGCGGTTCAACTCTGGCTGCCAGGCCACCTACCGGATCTACAGGGAAGAAAGTTATGGAAGAAGACTTGAAAAGGTTTTTGACGTCTCTCAGAACAGGATGTGCACCATGCAGCTGACCGAGGCAAGGCTGCCCGAGACATGGAGCTTCACACACGACCTTTCAACCAATGAACTGGATGCAGGGAGATACTTGTTAAAGGCAGGGCCCGCGGGTTATGAAAAAGCCGAGAAAAGATTCAGAGTTGGAGAATCAGAGGATAACCACGAGGAAACCGAGGAAGAAGAAATCGACCACCCTGGACCCGGACCCCGAAGGGTCATGAACATACTTGACAGGTTATTGAGTTAAAAAGGGTTCAACCCTTTATCCCTCTTTATAGGCGCTTTAACCCGTTTTTTCCGTATTCACCAACAAGGAAATACCTTTATAAAAAGAGAGGTCAATAACGTTTTAGAGTATGAAAGAAAACTTTTTCCGGTACTTCAGCGATATAGAGGAGGAATTCGGGGAAACCGATTTTTTGAGGGATCTCCGGGACGGCACTAATTATACTTATGAAGAGACGATGGAGAGATCGCTGAGCCTGGCCAGCTACCTTGAAGAAAACGGCGTTGAAAAAGGAGATCACGTCGGTATTTTCATGGATAACTCCCCTTACTGGAGGATAAGCGACCTCGCAGTACAGGCTCTCGGAGCTGTAAATGTTTCAAGGTACACCGAGGACCTTGAAGAACTCGAGTACATTCTCGAAGACTCTGACTCCAAATTCCTTCTCCACGACGACGAACTGGAACTTGATACCGGTATCAAAGGTCTTTCAAGGGAAAACATGGAAGAAGTGTTTGAGAGGTACAACGAATACAGCAGAGAAAAAGCCCTGAAAAACTCGGGACTAGAGGATCTGAACACCATAGTTTACACGTCAGGAACAACATCTAGACCTAAAGGAGTCGAGCTAACCCACAAAAACATACTTTCGCAGGTGGACATGCTGGAGGAAGAGTTCAAAAAAGGTTACCTTGGTGAGATAGATGTGGATGAATCCGATGGATTGATATCCCTGGTTCCGGAGTGGCACATGTACCAGAGAACGGTCGAGAACTTCGTGATGTCGAAAGGAGCAACTTTCTACTTTGACTCTGTCAGGAACTTCAGGACGAGTTCTATGTACTCGGAGGAAATAAACCTCATACCAGGTGTCCCCAAGCTCTGGATGAAAGTCAAGAAAAACATAGACAGGGAACTCGAGAAAGAACTTGGCGAAAAAACTGTTTCCAACTTTCTGGAGGACAAAAACATACCCGGAAGCTCCCTTGTCGGAAAAACCGGTCTTGGAAACTTCAGCGCTCACGACCTGTACGAAAAACTTTATCCAAGGGCTGTTGAATATGTTTCGGGGGAGGAAAGGTCGCTGTTGAATCGTTTATCCTACAAAATGGTTAAAGACACTGTTGGTGAAAAGTTGAGGGATGAACTTGGGAACAACAAGCTCCTGATGAGCGGTGGTAGCTTCCTGCCAGGAAAGGTCGAGGAGTTCTTCGAGGTAATGGGTATGCCCATAGTAAACGGCTACGGAGCAACAGAAACCTCTCCAATAATATCTATAAAGAACTTCATGGACGAGATGTACACGATAGGAAAACCTGTAAATGGAGTAGAGGTAAGAACGAATGAAGACTCTGTGCTTGAGGTAAGAGGTCCAAATGTATTTAGAAAGTACTACGGAAAACACGAAAAAACGGAAGAATCTATTTCAGAGGACGGTTTTTACCGGACCGGGGACCAGGTCGAGTTAACTGAAAAAGGAAACCTCAGATACGTTGACAGGAACGACGATGTTATAGTCACGAGCACGGGTGAGAACGTTTCACCTTCAAAGCTGGAGACGAACATAGAGAGCTACTTTGACGAGGTGAAAGATACACTTGTTTTTGACGGTGCAGATCTGGGTGTGGAAGATGAGATCGTTGCGGTCCTTGTACCGGATGAAGAAGAAACCAACGGGTTTGTAAGAAAATTTAAGGAGTCCAAATCCGATTACCTTAGTGAGATAAGAAGTCATTTTGGAGAAAGAGGTTTTCCCTCACACGAAAAAATAGATGATGTATTTATCTACCCTGAAAACAACATACCGAAGACATCCACCATGAAGAAAAAAAGAGAAAGGTTTCTGGAGGAGCTTGAAAGCAACTCCGATTTGATAGGGTGAAACCGTTTCGGAGATCTCTGCCAATTACGGAAGTCTCCCTGACCGGTGACCTTTTTTCATGTTTCAACCGATTTCAGGAAGTTCCACAGGATCTATCTCTCCTGAACGCACTACCTCTGGACATTCACTTGAATAAACCTCTATTTCCTCGTATCTTGGTACAACGAAATTTGCTGTATCACCAGGGTCAAGAATCTGGTTAATATCTCCGTCTATATCTTCGTTAGGAACTGTTTCGCCCTGTATCTCTATAACTAACCCTTCTATAACCTCTTCACCTGTATTGGTTATTTCTACTTCGTTAGGATTGTCACTTGAAACTTCGAAATCCACCTGATCACAGTCAATTCCTCCAAGACAGCCCGACATAGCCAGAAATACTGCCATGGCTGTCAGTGCAATTCCGGTGGTAACTAATTTTTTTCCGACCATAAAGAAAAATAGTGGAGCCTATTAAAAATAATTTTCCCATTTATCCCTGCTAATTTTTTTATACTGACCCAATGTAACTATTATTTATGCAATACAGTACAAAATTGGGTGAAATTGGCGGTCTGAGTAAAATTATAACTATTTTAACAACTTTGTCTCTAGTATTTTTTGCTATGGCAGTGGCTCCTCCGGGTGATGATGTAGAGGTAGGTGGCGCTCACGAAGTAATAGATATTTCTGAAGGATCTAACTTGGTCCCTGGCTCATACGCTGATCTAGAAGACCTTGAGGGTGCTGGATGTGATATAGGTTACTTTGAAGGCACTTCTATTAATGAGCCTTTTCTCTATTTCGACCGTGGAGAGTTTGACTACATGCCAACTGATACGTTAAGCCATAGGAATAAAGGAGTATGGGTATATGCTGAAACCGGCTGCAGTATTGAAGTAGAGCTAGATATCTCGGAAGAGGTGGAACTTGGTTCGGGCAAGAACGTTGTTTTTTTCCCTGAAGAAGTTGACAGTGAACATTTAGAGAGACACGGCTGCGAATTAAATTATTTCAGAGATGGAATATCCACTGAGGAAGAGCCTTTTGCTGTATGGGATACCGGTGAAAACGATTTCGTTGCAACGGACTCTGTAGATGCTTATGAACCTGTTTATATCCCTGTTGAAGATGAATGCACGTATGAAGCTGGTAGAGAGTTCCTGGGTTTCGAGGCAAGTGCGGAGGAGGGAGGAATTGTAGAAGGTGATACAGGTTATTTCAGTGAAGGTGACGAGATCTCTGTCCAGGCCCATGCCGAAGAAGACTATGTATTTGATGGGTGGAGAGAGCTCAGTGGAAGTGCAGAGGAGTGTGAGGTGGATGAAGAAATATGTGAATTCACTATAGAAGAACCTTCATCAGCCATTGCAAGTTTTGCTGAGACTGTTGATGGGCCAACCGAAGGAGTTAATCTTTATGTTAGTTCCTCCGATTATGTAGAAGTTGTTGAACCGGGAGAAGGAGTTTATGAATTCGAAGATGGAGAAACTGTCGAGCTTGTAGCGGAGGTATCGGATTACTTTGAGGATGAATACGATGTTCCTACCATGGGTATAGTGACCGAGATTGTCTTGGAAAAGATTAATGAAAAATTGGACGCTCAATACGAGTTTTCATGGACCGGAGATACCGAGGCAATCGAAGATCCTGACAGCCCTGAAACAGAGATAGTTATGTGGGAAGAAAGCGAGATAGAGGCTACAATGCATAGATTAGACGATCCTGATGAATGTGAAAGGGACGTAGCAGAGGCGATAGAATTTTCCGAACAGCAGGATGCCTGTACAGCGGAGTTTGCAAAAATGGTATGCCCCTACGACGAGGGATTTGTACATGAAGCATCGGACGGCTGTGAAATAGGTTTTCTCGAGGAAGCAGGTTGGTGGAGAAGAGAAATGGATACAGGACCGGAACTTGAGATACTAGAGGGAGATGGTGGAACAACCGATCCTGAACCCGGAACCCATACCTATGACGATGGTGAGGAGGTCGAGGTTGAGGCCAGGCCTGATGATGGATACGAGTTCTCAAGCTGGGCAACAGAAGGAAGCGCGGAATGTGATCAGGGCGAAGAAGTTTGTACTTTTACTATAGAAGAGGACTCTGTTATTAGACCTCATTTTTATCAAGAAGGTGAAGGAGCCAGTGAAGACGATTGTTTGGATAAATGGAGATCCGATCCAAAATTCATGGATGTGCCATGTGGGCCAAATGCTCTGTTTTATGCGTTTTGTGTACAATCCGGAGATGAAACACCGGCAGGATATACATATAACCTGAAAGAACTTAACGAAAGAAGGGCTAAAGTAGGACCTGCTACTATAGTACCTCCTGAGCTGTTGTCAACTGTTTCTGATATCGAAACAAGGGCTGAAGGAGGACCTGCTACTATGCCAACTGATATGGAAAGTATTATGGACCACTACGGCTACACTTACGAGGAGTTAGGTGGTCCAGCTACTTCAATAGACAGTGATGAGAAAGAAGACTTTATCGAGATTATGGAAGAAGCAACGGAGGAAGGCAAGACGGTGATAGTCCAGACGACTACCAACGGCATACTGAATAGGCATTGGACTGTTTATGCCGGAGATGGAACTTATTTCGACCACGAACATTATGATGAATACGAAGGTCCTGAAGATGTTCCTATCTACAACATGTATCTGATGTCC
>JALDAE010000011.1 GCA_022729335.1 Candidatus Nanoanaerosalina halalkaliphila | reverse complement strand
TTCGCCTAATTCTTAACAATTCTTTAGTCAATATCTGTTCAGTGTGTTATCCTAAAAAAAATATACAATAAATTTATTAACCGGTTTAAAATACTTTATGTATAGGTATTAATAATGGAAAATAAGAATATCATTATCGGCGTTGTTGTAATTGTTTTGGTAGTTGCTTTAGGCTATATGGCATTCGATACGGAAACCACTGAAGAAATACCAGAAGATAGGGAACTTGTGGTGGGTACAACAGACACCGCAACGACACTTGATCCGGCAAACGCTTATGATTATTTTTCTTCTGCAATCCTTTAAAACTCGGTTGACACTTTGATGGGTCATGAACCCGGTACAGATGAACTTGAAACAAAGATAGCAACTGATTACAGTATTGAAGAAGGTGGAGAGGTTTACAATTTCGAACTCAGAGAAGACGTTGTTTTCCATAACGGAGAGCAGATGACAGCTGAAGATGTTAAGTTTTCGCTTGAAAGAGCTAGAGATTTAGAAGGAATGCCTAGCTCTCTTGTTGCAGATATTGAAGAAGTTGAGGTAATCGATGATTACGAGTTAAACATCCATCTGGAAAATCCTTCAATTCCTTTCCTATCGAAACTTGCTTACACTGTAGCAGGTATCCTGCCTGAAGGAGAGTATCCTTATCCGGAAAACGGAGAGGAAGTTGAAGACGCTGAGAAGTTCCGTAACGAAACACTTGTTGCCTCAGGACCTTACGAAGTTGTTGACTGGCAGCCCGGTGAACTCGTTGTTTTTGAGGAAAACGAGGATTACTGGGGAGATCAGCCGGAAGCCGAGAGGGTGGAAGTCAAGATATATGACAGTTCAGAAGAACTTCAAAACGCTGTGGAGGAAGACGATATAGATCTAGCATACAGGAGTTTCCAGCCTTCACAGATTGAACAGCTTGATGCAAACGAAGAAATAGAAAGCAAAACGTTTGAAAGCCCCGAAATACGATACATGGTATTTGACGCGGCTGAAGGACCTTACGAAGATGTAAATGCCAGAAGAGGTTTCGCATATGCTATCGACAGGGAAGAAATAAACCAAGAAGTTTATCTAGGAGAAAGACATCCTCTTTACTCCATGGTGCCATCAGGCATGTGGAGCCACACACCTGTTTTTGAGGAAGAGTACGGAGTTGGACAGGATCTAGAATCAGCACGTGAACAGCTACAGGAAGCAGGTTATTCAGAGGAAGAACCACTTGAAACAACCCTGTGGTATACACCAAGTCACTACGGGGATCTGGAAGTAGATCTCGCAAACAAGATCGCAGAACAGCTTGAAGCTACGGATATGGTGGAAGTCACAGTTGAAAGTGAGGTATGGGAAGACTTCACAGGTAGAATGGGAACGGATTTTGATTTACATCTACTTGGATGGTACCCTGACTTTTACGACCCTGATAATTACATTGCACCGTTCCTACAGTCAGAGGCTTCGGGTTTCATCGGATCACATTACAACGATTCTGAAATGGATCAGATGATTGGAGAACAGAGACAGATCATCGATATGGATGAAAGAACCGAAAAACTTATTGACATCCAGAGAAAATTAGGTGATGAGGCTCCATATGTACCTCTGGTACAGGTAGAACAATACGCTGCATTCCAGCCTGAAATCGATAGAGAGAGCGTTACTCTGGGACCTGTACAGATATTCCGGTACTATACAATCAGGAAAGACGGCTGGTAAATCTTTTGAGAAGGTGAGAATATGAAGATAAGCATTAGAACTTTAATGATAGTTTCGTTTTTAGTAGTAGCAAGCTTCACACTTGTACTAACATTATTCATAAACTCTGCTGTTACAGACACTAATCAAAGAGCCAACGAGTTAATATCTACGTCACTTGATATAATGGAGAGAAGTCAAAGAACAAATACTCTTTCAGACAAAGTTATGAACGATCTAGAAAGAATCAGTGAGTACAATCTATAAAACAACACTTCTATGGCTCTTGAATACTCGAGAAGTTTTAATGAAAACTTTCAGGAGTTCAGTACCGCATCGGAAAACCTGATCACAGCACTTGACCAGGCAGGTGTGGACGGTGAGATGGATGACGAAATCGATACATTAAGAGAACATCGAGAATCGATTTCTGTATTATTGAAAGAAACGGAGTCAAGTATACGTACCGGTACACCTATACAGCAGAGATACGTCGAAGAGTACAGGGAAAGTGTTCAGTCACTTGTAGCTGTTTCTACCGAAATGAACGCTCATACTGTTGAAAGAGGTAAAAACGAGTTGTTAGAGCTTAACCGAGAGATGAATGAATTGAGCGAGTTTGTTGTTATTATTGGAATAGTTGTTATTGGAGTATCCTTCCTTATTGCGTTCGTTATCTCCTTCATGATAAGCGGACCTATCAAGAAAATTTCGGAAGAAGCCGAACATATCAAGAAAGAGAACCTTGATAATGTCAATCTTGGCAGAATCAAGACGCACACAAAAGAAGTTGAAGAAGTTAAAAACGTTCTTAGCGACATAAAACTTACACTGAGAGCGGAGTTCGACCGTTCTAGTGGCAAATACAGTGAAGTAGGAGATAAAATCATCAAGAAAATGGCAAAACACATGCCGAAAGCAACTGCAGAGTCAAGCCTTACATCGGCATGTAAGATAAAAGGAATTGATCCTGATAACATTGAAAAAGACGATATCAATGACATTTTATCCCAGCTCAGGGTATCACTGAGGGGGTTGGATGTTGATAAAGAAATCTTCAAGGACATCAAGAGCATTCGAGATGAGTGACCCTGTGACGGGAAACACTTTAAATAAATAGGATTAAAGGTTTTTTACAATGTCACAGGATTACAAATGTCCTGAATGTGGGGATTGTTTCGATTCTAGAAGAGGGCTCCACATCCATATAGGAGAGATGCATCAGGATAAAAAAGAAGATCTATTCAAGGAGGAAAAAAAGATAAATAGTGAGAGAAGGGAAAAAGGTCCCAACAAAAAAATTGCCAAAAAAACAGGTATTCTTGCAATAACTATGCTGATAATAGTTTCTTTTTATCTTTTTCTGGATTCATCTCCAGCCGTTACACGAGGTGAAGAAATTACGCCAGAAGAAGCAGGCGACATAATCGTCGAGAGATTTATAGAGAACAGTGAACTATCAGCTGAAGAGACAAAAATCGTAAATACAAAGAAAACAGAGAGTGATGTCTATAAGATAGAACTGGATATTGGTCAAGACTCAATTGATGTGTTCACCACGCATGATGGAACTGTTTTTTTCGTTGATGTTTTCGAAAAAGAAGAACAGATGGATATAAACAACGAAAACGCAGGTGAGATTGTTTCGGAAACAATAGAGGAAAACCTTGAAGCGGAAGTTTACGATAGACCCCAATTTAGAGAGTTAAGTGTCGAACCCGTGGAAAATGAGATAGAAAAGGTAAGCAATGTTTACAAGGTTCCCACATTGTTCTCAGCTTCGGGGGTACCGGATGAAAAAATAGAAAGTTACATCACAAGTGATGGGCGTTTTGTTTTTCTTGAAGGCCACAGTACAAACGATTTTTCCGAAATAACTATACAGCCAGGTTGAATAAAAGATGTCAGAAGAACATGTTTGTGAAGAATGCGGGGATGCGTTTGACTCCAGAAGAGGATTACACATCCATATAGGAGAGATGCATCCAGATAAAAAAGAAGAGCTTTTTGAGGAAAAAAACGATAAGAAACAACACGAATGTGAGGAATGTGGAAAAAGCTTTGATTCTGAGAGAGGACTCCACATCCATATAGGAGAGATGCACCCGGACAATAAGGATGAGTTGATGGGCAAAGATGAGAAGGAAGACAGTGATGACGCAGATAAAGAATCAAAAGACTCAGAAAGAGGTATACTTAGGAAACATGTTTTCAAAAATCCGCTTCGTGTATCCATAATCATTCTACTTGTTGTAATTGCTTTCCTCTCTATGACACTGATAGATGGTGTGCCTGTCGAGGACGATATGACCGAAGATAGTGAGACGGAGTTTGGTTCAAGAGTTGGAGAACTTATGGATATTATACCCGAGTTCCAGGCTGCTGAAACTGAAATAGTCGATAAAGAAGTAGTCAGCGGTATCTCAGTCGTTGATGTAGAGATAACTTTTAACCAACAGACGGAAACAATGAGTTTTCATGGAACAAGTGATGGTGAGAAGATTTTCTTTGAAGTTTTGGAAACAGGAGAGGAAGACAGAGGAGAGCTATCCATAGAAGAAGCTGGTGAAATCGCTTCAAACACTTTAAAGGATTATCTCGAAGAAACATCGGAAGCTCCAATGGATGTTTCGGCTACCTTTGAGGGTTCAGATGGAGAGATGAGCGGTGTTTACCATACTTCAATTAGTTTAGAGACAGATGAGTACCCTGAAGAACAAGTCGAAAGCTTCATTACAAAGGATGGGCAGCTTTTCTTCCCGCAGGGAGAAAACATAGATGAGATGATCGAAGTTTACGAAGAGGCGGAAGAAGAACCTGTTGAGGGTCAACAGGAGGAGAGAGTCGAGACTGTCTCTCTCAGCGATGAAGAGAAAGAAGATTTCACTCAGTGTGTCTCGGATACTGCAACATTGTATGGAGCTGAATGGTGTGGATTCACGGATCAGCAAGAGGAGGTTTTTGGAGAACACTTCGAAAACCTGGATTATGTCGAATGTACAGAAAACGAAGAAAAATGTCAGGAAGCAGGTATAGAAGGTTATCCTGCATGGGAAATCGAAGGAGAGATACACAGCGGTCTCAGACAGATACCTGAACTTTCGGAACTAACAGGTTGCGAATACGAGGAAAAGGAAGATACCGAAACAGAAACTACCGGCCAGGGAACAGATGATGACTTGGTCGAGTGTCTTGATGACAATGATGTTTTGATTTATGGTGCTGAGTGGTGTCCGTACTGTACGGAGCTTGCTGAAAGTTTCGGTGGTTACGATGTCGTGGATCCTATATGGGTAGAGTGTACAGAAGAAGAACAGAGATGCCAGGAAGAAATGATCGATGAAGGAGTACCAGAAATACAGATAGACGGAGAAAAATATGAGGGAGAACGAAATCCTGCCAGCATAGGTGACTCGGTGGGTTGCTAGTTCTTCTTTTTTTTATTGGAGGTGTATTGTTGTGAAAGTGCTTACTCTGAACTGTGGAAGCTCCTCGATAAAGTTCCAGATAGTGGATACTGAAGAGGAATCAAAAATTGTCAAGGGATCACTGACCAGGATTCCTGTCGAAGACTCTGTTTTGGAGATCAACGGAAAAGAAGAGACGGTTGAAGTTAATGATCACGAAAGAGGACTTGACATCATTTTTGACCGACTTGAAGAAAAAGAGCTGTTTGATGGTATCGATGCCGTGGGACACAGGGTTGTCCACGGAGGAGAAAAATTCAAGGAACCTGTAGAGATCACCGGTGAGATACTTGAGGAGCTTGAAGAGCTTTCTTACCTTGCTCCCCTGCACAACCCGCACAATGTAAAAGGGATCAGAATATGCAGGGAGAAACTACCTGAAAAACCTGATGTGGCCGTATTCGACACTTCTTTCCATCAGTCAATGGATGAGAAAGCCTATCTATACGGAATACCCTACCGTTTTTACAGGGATTACGGTATTAGAAGGTATGGGTTTCACGGCACATCCCACAAGTTTGTTGCGGAAAAAGCAGCCAAAAAAATTGAGACAAATCTTGAAAACCTGAACATTGTTACGTGTCACCTTGGAAACGGAGCTTCTGTGACAGCAATCAAAGAAGGTGAATCCATTGACACGTCAATGGGGTTCACTCCACTGGAGGGTCTTGTGATGGGTACAAGATCGGGAGACATTGATCCAGCTTTGGTGCCTTTTATCGCGGAAAAAGAAGATATAAGTTCAAAGGAGGTCGAAGAAATTCTGAACAAGGAAAGCGGTCTGAAAGGGCTTTCGGAAGGGAACTCGAATTTCAAGGAACTTATCGAAAAATCTAAAGAAGGGAATAAAAAAGCTGAAAGAGCCATAAAAGTTTTCAGATACAGGTTAAAGAAGTATATAGGTGCTTACTCTGCAGCAATGGGAGGAATTGATGCCTTGGTTTTTACGGGAGGTATAGGCGAAAACGCCGTGGAACTGAGGAAAAAAGTTATACAGGATATGGAGTACCTGGGTTTTGTATTAGATGTTGAAAGAAATAATGCCAGAGGAGGATCATTTGTGATAACTGCCGAAAGCTCGGAGAAACAGGCTTGGGTGATTTCAACCGACGAAGAACTTGAAATCGCCAGGGAGACGTTCGATCTTTTGAAATAATCTGTTTTAATTGACCTATTTTTTCAGTACCGGTACTGTCTAACACCAGTCTTAATAAATTTTCAGTTAGAAACAAAGTATATACAGATTCGAACCTGGGGAGGTAGCTCAGGTGGTTAGAGCACTGCGCTCATAACTTGTACCAGTTTTCCTGGGCACTTGGTTGTGAGCACTGAGTTCCCGAAAAATACGGGAGCGATGATCTATTGCTGAAGCGCCCTGTGACGGGTGTGGATACCAACAAACAAATGTGATGTGGGCTACGCAGAGGTCGCGGGTTCGAACCCCGCCCTCCCCAATTAATTAATTTTTAAAATAATACAATTCAAAAGGTCTAATATTAATTATATAGATAAAAATGACCCAAAAATCTATTCTTTTAATAGATCTCCCGAAACAATCACATTGGAAAGCACGAGATAAAAAAAGACCCAATGTTCTTCATCCTGGTCTATTATTAATTAGAAATATTTTTGAAGAAAATTCTATAAATGTAGATTTCATTAATGTTCAAGGTCTTTACAAGAGAGGTGTTATTGATGATAATAAAAATATTTATCGTCAATTACTGGATATTATCGATAAAAAAAATCCTGAAATAATAGGTTTTTCAGGTTATGGAAACAATTATATCAACATCATAGTATTATCCAAAAAAATAAAAAATAACTTTCCTGAAAAAAAGATTGTTTTAGGCGGGATACAACCAACGCTCACAGATAAAAAAACCCTTGAAGAATTTAAACAAATAGATTATATCATAAGAGGTGAATCTGAAAAAGCAATACCTAAATTCGTTGAATACCTAAATGGAAAAGAAAAAATAGAAAATGTTCCTAACCTCTCTTACAGAAAAAACAGTGAAATAAAAAGAAATCATATACATGTTCCATCAATTAATGAAGTACCGCCAATTAAATATAGGAAAAAAGACTTTGAATATAACTGCATTAATCAAGATGATTATTCTTTCCTTTTAGAAAGTGGAAGAGGTTGTCCTTATAATTGTTCTTATTGTTCTTCAACGACTTACTGGAATAAATATAGGTATAAAGGTTTAGAAAGTATAATAGAAGAAATCAAGAAATTAAAAGAAAAATTCAATGTCAATCATATTGAATTTACCAGTGATCAATTCGCAGTAGATAAAAAAAGAATTAAGAAATTCTGTGAACTAATACAGCCTATTGATATCACGTGGTTCACCCAAATAAGAGTAGACAGTTTGGATAAAGAGTTAATCAATAAAATGGATAATTCAGGATGCAAACAACCTTTTTTCGGCGTAGAATCTGCTAATAATGAAACACTTGAAAAAATGAATAAAGACATCAAAATTGAAGAAGCAGACGAACTAATCCATTATCTTGAAAACAACACTAATATGAATTCTGATGTTGGTTTATTAATAGGTTTCCCATTTGAAACGATAAAATCAATTGAAGACACGTTGAGAAAAACCTTTGAATACATAGAAATTGGTTCAACAGTTTGGTTAAATATATTAGTCCCGTTAAAAGGATCTCAGCTTTACAAAAAACACAAAGAAGACTTATTCTTTGAAGAATATTTTTATGGAAAATTAAAAGATGCATTAGTAATTAATAGAGAAGAAGAAGTAAATCTCATAAAAGAGTATAAAGAGCTTTTCAGTTATTATTACAAATTTAGATATGAAAATTTTAACTATTATTATCTTAGAGGATTATATAACGTGATATCCAACATGATTAACAATTATCCGATGACATCACTTAAATGGTACAAAAAAATAGAAAAACCTTTAACAGAGAAAATACCTGAAATAATGGGTTGGAGAGATAATTTCAATATTTCAAAAAAATCTTTCAAGAGAACGATGAAATCTAAAGTGATAAAAAAAGAATTAGAAAAATACTTCAAGAATCATCACGATGACGAAATAAATGAATATATGATAAAGGATAAATACGGATTCAAAGATTCATTCTCCAGTAAAATTGGCGGACTAGAAAAATATGATTCGCTCTAATTATTTAGAAAAATAAGCTATTTTGGGTTCAACCGCTCTTTTCCACTCATCCACATCAAGCTCCATTGATACAGTTCTCATACCGGCATTGAAATCGATTTTATCGTTCTCTAGCAGGGAAGGATCCACATACACCGGCATCTCAAAAAGGTTTCCGAAAGGTGGGACTCCTCCTACCTTGCAGTCGGTTATTTCAAGTACCTTTTCAGGATCCGCCAAGCTGACGCTGTTGGTATCAAGAATATCTCTCACCGAGTCAAAATTTATTTTCCTGTTTGCAGGAAGTACGAACTGGTAGTACTCTCCTTCACTTCTAAGGACCATGGCCTTGGCACCTCTTTTTAGACCTTCCTCAACAGAGAGATCTCTTACTTCTGCGGCCTCCTTGCTGGTTCTGACAGGTTCATGTCTGAAAAAGTTATAATCAACGTTTTTCTCGTCTAGAAACTCTTTAATCTCTTGAAATACATTCTCTGACATTTTAGATACCTCTTAAAAAACACTTGCTTTTAACCTTAAAACAGTTTATCAAAGTTTTCCTTCCCTAGCTATCTCTTCAACAGGTTTTCTTGTATTTGGTTCCTCGCTTTCCTTTAGGTCTTCAGGCAGTTCTTCTTTGTTACCTCTCACACCTACAACAGCCATGGCCTCTACCTCGAATTCTTCAGGAGCATCCACCACTTCCTTTGCTTTTTCATAATCAAATCCCTGCATTCCATGGACCACAAGACCTCTTCTAGCTCCTTCGAGAGCAAGGTTTTCCCATGCAGCACCTGTATCAAATGAATGTGTTCTCGAGTACTCATCGTTGTAATCAAAGGTTGTCTTCGAAAGAATCACTATCAACACACTTCCCTCTTTAGCCCATCTTCTGTTTGCGTCAACAAGCAAATCCAGATAATCCTCCCAGTACTCGCTGTCCCTTTCTGCATAGACAAACCTCCATGACTGGTTGTTGTAGGATGATGGAGCCCATCTTGCTGCTTCAAAAAGCGACATGAGCTCTTCCTTATCGATTTTTTCACCTGTCATCGCCCTGGGGGACCACCTGTTCAAAAATAAAGGGTCTACCTCGTTTTCCATCTCACGGTTCTTCTCAACTTCCTCTCTCAGTCTTTTCATAATAATGATTACTTAGAAACCTGTTTTTTTCAATAAAACGGAAAAAAGTAGAGAGAACTTCCTTACTAAATTGTCTCTTCAAGGATTTTTTCTGGCAGAACCTCTAACTTGTAAACTTTGAACTCTTCTTTATCTTTCACAAAAAACCTTACAAATCCAAGCGAATCATAAAAACTCTGAGCTCTTTCATCCTTGTTGGAAACACCTGTAACGATTCTATCAAAGCCTTGTTCCTTACAGTGTTCCGCGAGCTTTTTCATAAGACAGGAACCTATACCCTTACCTGGTTCCAGAGCACACATAAAATTTAACTCGACGAATCTCTCGAACCCCTCAAACTCTGCTAGGCCTTTTATCTCTCCTTCCTCCTTGTACACAATACACCTGTTATCCTCAAGAATCTCTCTTACGTAACTACGTGATCCCTGTCCTGGAGGTTTCTCCATCTTCATTCCTTCCTTGTAAACGTCAACTGCCTCTTCTATGTCAGTTCTTTTTAACCAGCACACTTCACCTTCAATCATAACTGTTTACTTCCTTTGACAGGATAAAAATATTTTGATTTTAGAATAGGTTAGTTTTAACTTACTTGGGTTCCCCTTTCTATTTTATGACAGTTGTTTCATGGATCAGGCGCAGTCTCCGAGATTTTGACAACACGTCTATCAAAAAAGCTTCCAGGGAAGATGATGAAGTGGTTCCCTTTTACTGTGTTGATACAGATTATTTCAGAGAGGAAGAACTCGGATATCCAAGGGTAAAGTTCTGGAGAGACTCCCTGAAAAGTTTAAAAGAAAGAATGGATGAGAAGGGGAAGGATCTTGTTGTTAGGAAGGGGAATCCGGTTGAAAAGCTTGAAAAGGTTGTTGAGGAGACTAACGCTAATAAAGTGGTGGTGAACCAGGACTACACCCCTTACTTCAGACAGCTGGTTAAAAGGGTAAGGGAACAACTCGATGTAGAGCTGGAGACTGTGAAGGACGTTGTGATGTTTGATAAAAAAGAGATAACGACAAACAAGGGAACCCCTTACAAGGTATTCACCTACTTCATGAAAAAATGGTTTGAGAGGGAAAAGAGAAAACCTGAGAGACACCGTGATTACGTAGTACCCGACCTAGAGTCGGACAGGATACCCTCTCTTGAGGAACTTGGATTTTATAAACCAGAGGAGCTTGTCTGGCAGTGGAACCCTAGTAGGAAAGGAGGTCTTGAAAGACTGGAAGGTTTCAAAGAGAAAATAGGTTTTTACAAGGAGAGAAGGGATCAACCCTCGATTGATGGAACCTCAAAAATATCTCCGCATCTCAAGTTCGGAACCGTATCAATCAGAGAGGTTTTCTGGGAGATGGAGGACCTCAAAAGAGAGAAGCCCGAGTACAGCGACGGTGTAAAGGAGTGGCAGGAAGAACTTGCATGGAGAGATTTCTACTTCCAGGTTTTGTGGAACTGGCCGGAAACAGTCAACAATGCCTTTCTGGAGGATTTCCGAGATATAAACTGGAGTAAAAATGATAAACTGTTTGAAAAATGGGCAAAAGGTAAAACTGGTTTTCCCTTTATTGACGCCGGGATGAGACAGCTCAGAAAAACCGGCTGGATGCACAACAGGGCCAGGATGGCAGTCACAAGCTTTGCAGCAAAGGATCTATGGCTTGACTGGAGAAAGGTACATGATTACTTTTCAAGGAATTTCGTGGATGCTGAGCTTTCTTCCATGATAGGTGGTGTCCAGTGGGCTTACTCGATAGGAACAGATGCACAGCCCTACTTCCGTATATTCAATCCGTGGACACAGGGAGAAAAACACGATCCTGATGGAGATTACATCAGAAGGTTTGTTCCGGAACTCGAAAAGGTACCCGATGAATACATCCATAGGCCATACGAGATGCCTGTTCAGGTGCAGAAAAAATCGGGGTGCGAGATAGGAGTTGATTATCCGAAACCGATGGTTGACCATGAAAAAAGGAGAAAAAAGGCCCTGGAGAATTTCAAAAGGATGAAGAAATAAGGTAAGAGGAAGGACCCTATCCTTCCAAAATTTCCTCTATATCTCCAACATTCTCAGCTAATTCAGGCGACACAAAGGCATCATCCCTTTTATACGGTAAAGGATCCTGAGCAACAACTTCGTCCTCCATAACTGTGTCATATACAGATGAATGTTTGTAATCCGGTTTTACCTTGAATCTCCCACCTTTAACTCCGTCTTCGATATCTCTATTCAAAATCTCGTTGTACTTACACATCTTTTAACACCTAGAGAGATCGATGTAAACAATCCCTATTACAGAGTATTACGTCCACCATAAATTTAAATGTTACTATAAGATAACAACAATTCGGCATAGTCTAAGCTAACTGCTCGAGTAGCAGCAGTAAATAATAAACTGCACTGAAATAAAATTATTTTCATTAAAAAAAGGAGAACTAGCCGGGATTTTCCAGAATGTTCGATACCTTGTAAGTATCGTCCTCTGCAGAAACCTCCAGATCAATAGGTCCTTCCTTGATTCTTTCCTCAAGGTATTTGCCTATGCCTTCGGTCTCATCCGAACTGAACTCCAGTACTTTACCATAGTCTTCTTCATTCAAGGTCTCGACGCCATAAACTCTTTCACCATCTTCTTCCATCGAGTAAATCCTTAGGTTTAAACCTTTATCCATCATGTGTTCCAGTTTTGCGGATGTGTAGTTGGCAATGCTTTTTTCGTCAATAGATTCTACTTCCCTCATTTGTACCCCCTCTTGATGAGATAGAAATAATCGGGAACTATATTTATAAATTGTTACCATTTAATAGTGAGAACTTGATGAATTTTTAGAATTTCTGGGAAAAATGGACCCGCCCGGATTCGAACCGGGGACCTCCACGTTTCCATCCTTTAAAAAAACGTTATCAGCGTGGCGCTATAACCTGACTAAGCCACGGGTCCTTTCCATTTCTCGACAACAGATAATTTCTGTTGTAACAATTATAAAAATAACGTGCATCCTTTTCAAGATACTGCTTTCATTATCCTTGATTCAAGGTAAAGCAACATTTCCGAAAAATAATCCTCCAGCAGCAGGAATATATTGAATGTAAATGTTGCATTGACACCTATCACGAAAAAAGCTGTATAGCCCGAAAGCACTTTTGTAAACAGATGAGCTATATAAACGGTTCCGAGTGCCGCAAGCAGATGAACCATTGAAACAACTATCAGCTTGTTATCATCCGGTTCTATTTCAGCAAGCAGCTCTTTGAAAGCAATCACAGCCAGAACCAGAAATCCGATTACCGCTCCAAATATGTACATCAAAATACTGGTGTGGGAGATATTGAAGTCTCCTGTTAGAAGCAGTGCACCAGAAGCCCAGACTGTAAGAGTATATCCATAGGCATGGGATTCCTTGGTAATCTTCTCCCTGAGCCTCTCAAACATATCCATGATTAATTATTACTGACTGTTAAATAAAACTTTTACCTTTTTCATACCTGTTCAAGTTTCTCGACCACTTCCCGAATATCCTTGACAGTAACGGCAATATCATCAGAGACCTCTTTCTCGTTTTCATTGATCCATATGGGTTTCAACCCTGCCTGTTTACCAGCGATTATATCGGTCTTGGGCAGATGACTTACAATGAAATACCTTGAAGCATCTCCCAGAGATTTTTTTGCAACTTCAAAGAAGCCTCTCTCGGGTTTGCTATATCCTATTTCCGATGCAACGATAATCGAATCGACAAACTCTTCGATACCAAGTTTTTCGATTTTAAGCCTCTGGAGACGTCCGGTACCATTAGATGCAATACCAACAAGAAAGTCCTTGGATATTTCTTCAAGTACCTCTATTGCCCCTTCTTTTAGTTGAACAGCATCTGATTCAGCTTCTTCCCAAGCCTCAACAAAACATTCAACTTTTTCAGGTGTGTAAATACCTTTTTCCTTCAGTAATTGTTCAACCGCCTGTCTCCTGGGAAAAACAAAGTTCTGTTTGAAATATCTAAAAAACTCCTCTTGATAGCTTGAGTACTCATCTTCTAGTTCCTTTATACCGGAGTCCTCAACGGATCTATCATATATCTCTTGATAACTTTTTGTTCTTTTAGTCAATGTGTCATCCAGGTTGAAAAATACTGCTTCGACCATATCCAAAAACTTTCAACTGAAAAGTTAATATGCTTTCGGTTGTTTTCCGAGAAAAATCAATTCTTACCAAAAAAGGTTTTAACAACCTTCTGCATATATCTCTTATGGAACTTGAAAAATTGAAGGAGGAAGTTGAAAAACTTACCAGAAAAGAACAGAAAATTATTGAGCTCTCCAGAGAAATTAGCAACAATCTTGAAGAAAAAAGCGACAAATCACTTCAAGATTTGTCTCTAATACAAAAAATAAGGCTTGAAAGAGCTCTGGATGATCTGGGAAAGACGGATCTATCCAGAAAAATAAAAAAGAAAAAGGCATATAAATATTAAATGTTGGTGGAAAAAATGAGCAATGAATCTCTTAAAAAACAAATTGAAAGGCTGTCAGAGCAAGATTTAAGCAGGATTAAAACACTCAAAAGAATTGACCAGATGGTTAAGGATGCCAA
The DNA here is from genome assembly GCA_022729335.1 of Candidatus Nanoanaerosalina halalkaliphila. Taxonomy (GTDB): domain Archaea; phylum Nanohalarchaeota; class Nanosalinia; order Nanosalinales; family Nanoanaerosalinaceae; genus Nanoanaerosalina; species Nanoanaerosalina halalkaliphila. Next base: position 8,841 of record JALDAE010000011.1, on the reverse strand, counting down.
AGTCGAAGAAATAAATGAGATGCCACTTCTTTATCGTCTGGAACTTAGAAAAGCACTTGAAGAACTTGGAAAAGAAGAAAAAGCCCAGGAAATCGATACCTGATCTTTTAAATATACAAATTTAGACTTCTTGCAGAGTGGGCTCCAAGGATCCGGGAAGCTATTTCTGACTTCTTGGTGATCCTTATCTGTCCGTCCTTCCCGACAGTAGCTGTCAATAAGTGGTTCTCACCATTGAAAATATCTGACTGTTTACCAGAATGCTCCTTACCAACATTCAATACAACATGGTTACCGGATTCTGTAAGACTGTATTCAGCTTTCCCCTGAAGAGTGTTTTTCTTGGGTTCGACTGTCAGGTTGATACCGACCTCGTTTTCTATTCTTTCAATGTTCTTTCCATCCTTTCCTATGACCTGAGGTATCTTTTCCTCATCGATGAAGACTTTGGCCCTGTTCTCTGACTCTATCTCGATCTCTGGATTATCAAGATATCTCTCTAACTTGTATTCGAGCTGTTCCCTTGCAAGTTCAGCTGTTTTGGAACTATCTTCAGTATTCTCTACAGGTATAACTACTGTTTCCTCTCCGTATGTATAAATCTCGTACTCTGTTTCTCCTGTATCAAAGTCACTGACCTCAACAATAGGCCTGGCAAGATCAGCTTCCTGCATACCCGAGGGAACCTTTACGGAAAGTTCCAAACTGTAAACTTTTGAAACCATTGCATGTTCTATGAATACAACTGTATCCACTACCTGGGGTATCACTCCAAGTTCCAGTCGTCCTATCAATCTTTGCACAGCATCCAGAGCTCTTGAAGCATGTACAACTCCTATCATACCTACACCGGCAAGCCTCATATCTGAAAAAACTTCAAAGTCCTCTGTTTTTCTTACCTCATCAAAAACCGTGTAATCAGGCCTTACAAGAAGCAAGAGATCTCCGGTGTTCTCCATCTTTTCCTCAAGTGCCTTGTACTGGGTTATATCGGGTCCGACCTGTAGATCCCTTGGATGCTCCATAGTCTTGACTACCTTGCCCTTGGATGAGTAAAGTTTGGCAAGAGCTTCAGCAAATGTTGATTTTCCGTGTCCAGGTGCTCCAGCCACAAGTATTCCTTCGGCCTTGTCCTCTAGCCTCTCCCTGAATTTCTCCGAGATTTCGTAATCATCTATTGTCAGGTGTGCCAGAGGTTTCACAGCAGTTATCTCAACTCTTTCGGAGAAAGGTGGTCTAGTAATCGCTATCCTGAAATCACCTATCTGCAAAACAGTGGCACCTTCCTTATCCATCTCCACAAGGCCATCCTCCGAGGTCTTTGCTTTTTCAAAAGCCTCTTCAGCCAGTTTTTCAACGTATCTATCGGCCATCTTGTGTTTTCCGATCTCAACGTACTGGAGGTTACCCGGCATACCTTTCTTTGCCTTGGGTTTCATCCCTTGCTTTATATGCACGGACATGGTTTCGGAGTCGAAATAATCCTTGAGCTCGAACTCGGCTTCCTCGTACTCTTTCTTGAAAAAACGATACTTTATACCTTTTGCACCTGCAACTTTTGCCTGCACCCTGTCTGATGTATAAAGCACAGCTTCTTCTTTTTCAGCAAGATTTCTTATAATAGCATCTATTCTTCCTCTATCAGCAAGATTTATTTCGTCTTTAGAAGGTAATTCACCTTTGAACTCGATTGCTACATCATGATCATCCGAATTTTCTCTCAATTTCTTTATTTCATCGAGTCCTGTATCCCCAACTTCTCTACCGGTATTTGCCTGGTTTTCCAGTTCATTCACAACTGCTTCAGGGATTATAATGTTCTTTCCGTTAAGTTCTCCCTGCTCCATCAGCTCCGAAAGTCTTCCATCTATAATAATGGAGGTATCGGGAACTATCTTTTCAATATCCATGATTCCAATTTTAGGTAACAATCTTTAAGTCTTAAATGGTACGGGGTAAATGTTTTTTAGGAAGAACAACAATTTTTTTACATGGAAAGTTCTATCGATGAACTGAACGAAACAGTGGAGGACATTTCCGAGAAACTTAATGAGATAAAGGGAGATGGAAAAAAAGAAAGAGACGGAAAAAATGAAGGCTCCGAGATCCATGAAAGATCCAATCTGAAAAAAGAAGATATAGATAAAGTTAGGAAAGGTATAGAAGAGACTAGGGAGAAGCTTAAAGAAAATCTCTGGGATAAAATAGAGGATCCTCACTCTAACTATCCAGGTTTTCAGAAAAAAGAAGAAGAGAAAAATCAGGGAGAAAAAAAGGTAAAAGAGGAGAGTGAAAAACCTGAAGATAAAAAAGAAGAAAATAAAGAGAAAAGAGAAAAAAGAGAGGTTGAGGGCAGGAAGGAAAAATTAAGGAATCTTTCCGAGGGACAGATAAACGAGTTGAAAAGATTCCAGGAAAAGATGAATTACGCCAAGAACAGATTGATGGAGGGAGATCACGACCACCTAGAAGATATCTATAGAAGTCTATTGAAGGATTACCGGAAACTGAGAGATAGGGATGTTGTCGGGGAAAAAGAAAAAAACCTGATGAAAAAGATATACAGTCATATCGAAAAATACTGAGAATTATTTGTATATGGAATATCCTCAGTCAATTATCCCTGAAAAAATCTTTCTATATCTGACAAACTCACTTTCTCTTCATCACCGGAATCCATGTCTTTGACAGTAACTTTTTCTTTTTCTAGGTCCCTCTCTCCAACAATAATCAGTTTACTGGCATTGATCTTGTTTGCATAGTCCATCTGATTTCCAAAGTTCCTGCCTGAGAGATCTGTTTCAACGTTAAGACCTTTATTTCTTAACCTTTCAGCTATATCAAGAGATTCTCTCCTTACGGATTCTGATACATTAAGAACATATACATCGGTTTCTACTTTCTCATCCGGCCAGACTCCTTCTCTTTTCATAAGTAATTCAAGTACTGCATCTCCGGGTGCAAAACCCACAGCAGGGGTTTCTTCACCTCCAAGTGTTTCAATTAGATCATCGTATCTACCTCCACCACACAGAGCTCTAAGATCTCCTTCTGTATCAAATATTTCAAAAACCATACCGGTGTAATAGGCCAGACCTCTTATGATAGATAGATCAATCACGAAGTTGTCTATTATACCATAGCTTTCAAGTCTATCCCTAAGATCTACGAGTCGCCTGAAAGCTTCCTGGCTCTCTTCGGAATCAGGCACAAGATCTTCAAGTTCGGGGATTACTTCATCGAAACTTCCTTTTAAGGAGGTTATCTCATCAACTATCTCTGCGTCTTCCTTTTTTAGACCGGATTCGACCAGTTTATCCAGAAATTCTTTGTCGGTCATTTTCTCCTTGTCATCTATGACCTGGAGAACCTCCTTGAAATTTTCTATACCGTATGTGGAAAGGATGCCTTCAAGCATTTTTCTGTCGTTCAACCTTATATCTGCAGAATCATCCAGATCCAGTTCTTTTAGAATCTCGGCCGCAACAGCAAGTATCTCGGCGTCAGCCTCTACAGATTCCTCTCCAAATATGTCATAGTTAAACTGGTAGAACTCCCTGAGTCTTCCTTTCTGTGTGCTCTCGTATCTCCAGAACTTGGACTCGGAAAACCATTTTATAGGCTTTGTTAAATCCTTGTTCTCCTTTACCATCCTTGCCCTTGTGGGAGTCTCCTCGGGAATCATTGTAACGTCTCTTCCTCCCTTGTCCTCAAAACTGTAGGTCTGTTCAACTAGCTCTTCTCCCGACTTAACGAGAAACAGATCCATCGGTTCTAGACTGGGGGTTGTGATCTCTCTGAAACCGTATTTACGTGCTACTTTTCTAAGAGCATCGAAAACCTTTCTTCTTGCTCTCATTTCTCCCGGCAGAAACTCCCTGAAACCCTTCAACTTCTGTATGTCCTTATCTTCAACCATTTTTAATCCCTTCTATTTCTTTTTTACGTCAGCTATATCTCCTATAGTGGCTTTTGATGAACTTTTTTTGGATTCTCTTGTTTCGTAATCGAGCTGGTTTTCCTCTCTATAGACCTGAATTCCAAGTGCTTTCTTTATTTTTCTTGCAAGTTTTTCATCGGGTTTTAGTTTCCCTGACTCTAATCTGTGTACCACTGATTCCTTGACCATCATCTCTTCAGAAAGATCCTCGATCGACATCTCCTTGGACTCTCTTTTTTCCTTAATTTTTTTGTCGAAATCCTTCACAAGATGTTTTCTCTGGGTCTTCGGTTTCTTTTTGGTTTTATTTTTGCTTTTATTTTTCTTGAATCTGTTTTTTACTTTTCTGGATGATTCCATGACCTCACCAGTGTCTTGGCAGTTTTCGCAGAGCTTCAATACTGCTCCTTCAACTTTTACTTTTTTCAACTTGGACTCTTGTCCGCACATCTCGCATTTCATTTACTACACCTTAAAAGTTGTATTGAACCGGTGTAAATGTAAATTGTTAAAGAAACTTTATTTAACCTTTCTTTTTGGGGTCAAGAAGGCTATTTCCCAGGAAAGAGGAACAATATTTATAACCTTTACATTCAAAATCGATTTTGATGGTGAAATATTAATGGGCAGAGTAAGACCTCACTACATAAAGAGGATGTCAAGAGATCTAGTAAAAAAACATGGAGACAGATTTGAAGAGGATTTTGATCACAACAAGGAAGTTTTGAAAGAGCTTGAATTGTTCGAGAGTAGCAAGGTCAGGAACAGGGTAGCAGGCTATATAGTAAGAGTTCTGGGTAACCAGAAGTTTGAGAACTGAAACAAAGGTTCTCAAAATATAATTTGTTTTTAATCCCCTTTATCCCAATCTCTCAACTATTTCTTCATGCACCTTTCCGTTAGATGCGACCATTGTCTTGCTTTCAAGGTCCCACTCTTCTCCTTCAAAAGTTGTGACTTTGCCACCCGCCTCCTTAAGAATTAACATTCCTGGAGCTGCATCATAACTGGGAGCGCCCGGAAAGACAAAGGCCTCAGAGGTTCCCTGTGCAACCATTCCGAACTCTATGGATGCAGAACCAATCTGTCTTAAATCCTTGCAATCTGTCTTCAATTCACTGTAAATCTCCACGGCTCTTTCTGCATCTTCGGGTTTCTTGCCGTGGCAGTAAACAAGCAGTGAATCCTCGAGGTTCTCCTCGCTGGAAACAAAAATATTTTCACCGTTCAAATAAGCTCCTTCTCCCTTCACGGCGTGGAAAAGATCATCGGTAAAAGGTATATATATTGTTGAAAGGAGTATCTCGTCATTTTCATCAAGAAGTGCAATTGCCGAGGAAAATGCAGGGTTGTTAAGAATAAAATTCGTGGTACCGTCAAGGGGATCAACTATCCAAGTCTTTTCATCGCCCTCGTGTTTACCGGTTTCCTCGCCATATACCGAGTGACCGGATTTTTCAAGAATGTTTATTATTTCTTCTTCAGCTCTTTTATCGATATCTGTAACCATGTCGTGCTTTGCCTTTCTCTCAATACCGTAGTCTTCCTTGTAGTTATTTCTCAAGATTTTACCTGCTTTTTCAACAGCTTCTTTTGCAAGTTCTAAATCAGACATGTTAACCCTTTTGTGTATTTATTTTAAAAAATGTTTTTTGGAGAAGTAAGAATTGGCAGGTCTGGGCTGATTTCGTCACCCTTGCCTTATCCAATGGTGCGACTCGCGAATTTCACCCGTGTGTTTTACTCTACGCATACAAAGGACTTAATTGCCTTGAATCAGCAGTAGTGGCCCTTTGCTCTACACCTTAATTGGATAGGTCCGACCTTTTGCCTCTATACATTATTTGACCCCGCACTTTTTTATAAAACATCATTAATCAGTATTTTTACTAACCACAAATAATAAATTTATAAAAGACAATTTACTATTTACAATTAGGTGGTAAAAAAATGGGAGATAAAAAGAAAGCTGTTTCAGATTTTGTATCAAACATCGTTGCATCCGTTCTGATGCTAATACTGGCGATAATCGGATTTTTCATAGTAGTATTCGTAGTATCCACTGGAAGTGGCCTAGCAGGATATGAGCCTTCTGGCGATTTCGTAGTGCTTGCATCAGCAATTATCACGGGAGCTGCAACCCTTTCAGGTTTTTTGATAGAATAGGGTACTGGAAGGAGGTTGTAAAGCCTTCTTCATCTTGATGCAGACTCCTTCTTTCTTTTCTTTTTTTAAATACATATTTTAAAAAAGTTCTTTCGAAAAACTAGAACAAGAATCGAATAATGTTTGAAAATATTCTTGAAAAAACAAGGAAAATTTTCAGAGATCCTGAGACCTATGAGCTTGATTTAGAAGAAGCAATCAATTTTCTAGATGAAAAGAAACAAGAAGAAATCGAAAGGAAAAGAGAAAAAGCAGAAAAACATATGGATAAATTGAAAGAAAAAACCAACAATCTAGAGAAAACTATAAGGAAACAGAGGAATTCCAACAAAGAATTCGATAATGCAAGGATCAGTGATACTGTAGAACACTTCTATAACAAAAGGCTTCAACTTATCGAAGATCTGGAATTTAAGGAAGAGCCATCGGAATTAAGAAAAAAATATGACAGCTTCATCGAAGAATTCGAGACCATGAAGAAAAAAGAACAGGTCATACTCAAAAGAGCCGGTGACAAGGTAGGAGAAGTCTTTGATGAGTTCAGGGACCTAAAAAAGAGTTTTAAGAGATTTGAAAAATTCTTGGAAAAAGAACATAATGTAGTTAGAAACCGTGACAGCATTGAAAAAATAAATGAAGAAATAAAAAACCTTAGGAAAGAGATAGAAAAAACAGAAAAGAAAAAACAGGAAACCGGTATAGAGGATCTGAAAAAGAAAAAAGAAAAACTCATGAATGATCTTGAGGAACTCAGGGATAGAAGCGAGTGGGACGAAATAGAAGAACTGGAGAAAAAAAGAAACGAAATAGAGGAACAGAAAAAATCCATAAAATCCAATATCAACTCCGCAGCATCAAACATGGACAGAGGTATCAAAAAACTGCTCTACAGGGTGGAGAACAGTGAGACAGACCTGAAAAAAAGTTCTGTAGATCTCTTAAGGAAAATAAAAAACAATGACTATATGGATCTGAAAAACAGGGAAGAAGAAATAGACGAGATAATCAAAGTCATTGAGGAAAAAGATATACTGGGAGAAAGAAATACCAGGAAATTCAAGGAAAATATTCGTACATTTGAGGATATTGAACAGTCCAAAAAAAGAATAAAACAGTTAGAGAAAGAGATCAATGAAATAAATCAGGAGCTTGATGAGTACGAAGTCGGAGAAAAAGAACAGAGACTGGAAAAAAAGATAGAGAAGTATGAACGAGAAATTGAGGAAAAAAAGAAGAAGAAAATTTCTTTGGGAGAAAAGATAGAGAATAAAAAGGAAAAAATAGAGATCAAGAAACAGGATATAGAGGACTTGATAAACAAATCTGTCTTTGATAATATTAAACTAAAAAAATCTTGATCATTTACATCAGATACATCAACGTTGAGAGTTACATGATGCGGCCCACCGTCACATTCAATATTTTCCCTTCCAACTGATGAAAAATCGAATCTCCATTCTTCATAATCTTCATCATATTCATATTCTCCGGAACCTGCTATAAGCAAACCCTCCCATACCACACAATCCTCATGATCCGCAGACCAAACCTCGGCCTCAACATTCAAGGTGCTATAATCACTTAGATCTATTTCACTTCCGGTGTCCATATGAACATGAACAGGACTTACGGAGAAATCAGATATTTCTAAGTCTAAATAAAGATGATCGGTTTCTTTCTGTCTATCATAAGAATCTAAATGGTTAAAAGGATCCCATAACCAACCATTTCTTTCAATACCCTCGGAATATTCGTATCCTTCTTCATATATAACAAAAGTCGAAACCTCCTCCTCTTCGAAGTTGGCTACGGCGTGCTTGTCTTCACTAACATCGGTAAAGGTGTAGTAGCTGTTAGCTGTGTAGGAAGCGTCTCCCGACCAGTGGCTGAACTCATATCCGGAATCGGCACTCGCTTCAATGGTAACCGTAGTTCCGTGGGTGTAATCATAGGTGGCTTCACCCGGGTTTGTTACCGAGCCTCCGGTACCCGATCCGGGGTTTAATGTGTATTCTTTTTCGGTGAAGTTGGCGGTGACCGTCTTGTCTCCATCCATCGTTATCGTTTCCGGGTTGGTAGTGCTGATAAGGTCCCCGGTCCACTCTACGAACTCCCAGCCGGTGGACGGGTTGGCGGTAAGATCAACGGTGGTTCCTTCGATGAAAGTTTCCTGGTCCGGTTCTTTGGTGACCGAACCGCTTCCGCTTGTATTTGTGGTGAGGGTATATTCTGCAAGCTCCTCTCCCTCTACAGTAACCGAGTGGGTATCCGATGCGTCTTGAGAGCTAACTTCGGCTATGTAAGTACCGGCGTCTCCTGCCTCGGTAATCCAGGAGAGAGTAATCGACTGGCCTTCTCCGGGTGGTAAGTTCAAGTTGGAATGAGTGTCCCTCGTCTGGCCTCCGGCGGTGAGGGTGATGTCTTGGGTTCCTTCTTCGTCTCCGTTGTTGGTTATATAAGCTCCTATATCCAGGGTTTGCCCTTCTTCTACGGGAGAGTTGGTGGAGGTGATTTCAACAGAAAAATAAACTCCCGAGTAGTCTTCACATACCCCGGCGAATATTTCTTCGTCTCCCTCTTTATGGGGAGCTTGCACGCATATCTCTCCGGTTACAGGATCCTTACTTATTTCATAACCGGTCAAATTGTCTTCAGAGTGAGGATCTTCGGGGAGGCTGCTGAGATAGGTGGGGACCAATTCTTCCTTGCAGGCGGAAGCATCTGCAGCCGTTTCC
>JALDAE010000057.1 GCA_022729335.1 Candidatus Nanoanaerosalina halalkaliphila | reverse complement strand
ATTATCTTTTGAATCACTTTTCTCTCAAAAGCGGAATCCTCTATCGACAGTATCTTTGCCATATCTAAACAATTAGGTGATTTGGTTTAAATTATTTATGTTTAGGAGTATTGGAATATTTTTAATTTTTTTTATATATGCAGGTATTTTAACAAGTTGTAGTAGGACTTGTAATTTCGATAATTTGGATAGGGGAACAAAAGATGTCCGGGAAAAATCAAGGAGACGAAGTTATAAATTCAGGTATCAAAGTTCAGTGGAAACTGGGAAGAGATATGCGAGTTTGCGGAGGATCTGGAGGATTTTCTTGATAAGAATTCGGTTTCTGCCCGGGACATGGATAGCTACCGGGAATGGAAACCGGAGAAGACAGAGGTTGCGAGCGATCTTCAAAAGAAATCTGCCAAGAAAGCGTCGATGAATAAAAGAAAAATTGAGAAAGACTTTGAAGGGAACAAAAAGGAAATAGAAAACGTGGTAGATGATTTCTCAGGAAATAAAAAACATAAGACATTTATGGAACGGTTCAGGGATATAAGTCAGAGGATGGGAAGGATAATCGGTGCGAACTCTTTCCAGTTTTTCAGAGGTCTTGAAGAGAGAATTTACGAATTCCTTATGCTAAAGTTCAATCCGAACTATTTTGACACTGAGGAGTTCTCTGTTAATGTGGAGAAAAAAGAGGAGGATAGCTATATATTCACGTTAAACGTACTGGACAAGGAACTAAGGAAAAGGATAAAAGATAGGTTCAGGGATGTCCTAGATGTTTGAAGTAATAACTTTGTTGGCCGTTGTAGTTGCAGTTTTCATGGGTTTCTCGATAGGTTCCTCTGCTGTCCCACCTTCTTTTGGACCTGTCAGGTCATCGGGGCTTATGGGGGTTTTGAGAAGTGCATTGTTGGCTGGTATAGCTGCTGCAATAGGCGCAGTAATTCAGGGAGGCAATGTAGCTTCTAGGATAGGTACAGGAATAGTTCCATCAGGATTTACCAATTTACAGGCAGTTATAATCCTTTCTGTGGCCTCAATACTTGTCGTTGTTAGCTTTATCACCAGTTATCCCATGCCCACAGCATTTACAGTAGTTGGCTCTGTTATTGGGACTTCACTGGGATTTGGAACCACTATTGATTATTCTTCTGTAGCTGTTATAATCGGTTACTGGCTTATGATACCTTTTATGGCAATTCTGATAGGTTTCATAGTATCCAAATTACTTGTACGTTTTTTTGACAGGGATAACAGCAAAAAACTGATGAGGTATCTTACTTTTTTCATGGGTTTGTTCGTTGCTTATAATGCAGGGGCGAACTCTGTTGGAAAAGCTGTCGGACCTCTTGCAGGCCTGGGGTTTTCCGATAGCTTTTTACTTGTTCTTGGAAGTTTTTCAATTCTCCTTGGTGCTTTGATCCTCTCTCCAAAAATAGTTGCTGCCGTATCGTTTGAGTATTCTAATATCGGTCCTAGGAAGTCAGTTGCAGGTCTCTCAACGGCAGCTTTCCTTGCGCAGATCGGAGTATTGTTCGGTGTGCCGATTTCTTTTAACCAGGCCATCATAGCGTCAATCATAGGAAGTGGGATGGTTTCTGGTGATGCGGGTATAGGAAGTAAGAAACTTACATTCACTGTAATTGCATGGGTAACTGCATTTATACTGGCGATAATACTGACTTTCCTTATATCTTCGACATTACAATTTATCTTATAGGTCATTCAAACTCTTAGAAAATAGCTTAAATTGAAATTCTGCCCGAAACTTCTGTTTGAAGTCTTAAGCGCTTCTTTTAAACCTTTACTCGGCTTCTTCACTCCTTTATCAATGAAGTCTTCTATGTTTCTGAATTCCTCCAGTTCACCCTCTCTGTAAATCTCCACATCCGGCGATTTTTCCAGTGATATTTCTATGTTCTCGTCTATACTTGAACCTGTTTTTTCTATGTCTAAAGGAGCTGATCTTCTTGTAGGTTTCTCGATGAAATTATAAAGGTAGGTTATAATGCTATTATTTTCGAAGTCAGGTATCACACCTGCTTTGAATCTCTTGTATTTTCCTTTCTCGTTCTTGTAATATATCTCCCAGCTGTTTTTTGGAACGGATAACAGCGAGCCGTTTTTGATAAATTCGGGTTCATCAGGAATCGAACCGTTATTGAAGTTTCTTTTGGAGTCTATTGTTTCTTTGATATATTCCTCCACTTCCTCCGTGAGTTCCGGTCTTTCAAGCAAGTATCTTGGTAAATGAATCTTTTTTCCTTCCTCAATATAGACCTGTTTGTTCCCGTTCAGGATACAGGAAGTCTTCCAGTCTTTTTCGCCGACTTTTCTACCTGTTTTCAGGCCAAGTTCGTTTTTTGAATAGTCGCTTTCAAGAAGTAACTTTCCATTTGGATCTCTTTTCTGAAAAGCAATGTTTAGCATACCTCCCTTGTAACCCTCGAGAAAGGTATTTTCGGGTGTAATGTTTATTTGGGATACTCCGCTCGTAATATCAGGGTCTCCTTTTGCAATTTTATTTGCTTCCCTCCACCTCTTGTTTAACAGAGTTTTATCGTATCTTTTTGTCTCCTTGTACCCTTCTCCAAGTCCCTTGAACTCGATAATCCTCTTCTCCGGATAAGCAACAACGTTTTTGTATATTTTTTCGTTCATTCTCTTACTCCTTTTAATTTTTTTTACCTGATTTTTTTCAGAAATTTCAGATCCGTATCGTAACCAAAAACTCTTTTATTCTTTGAAATTGCTTTTTTCACACCTTTTTTTATCTCGCTAATATTTTCAAAATCTAATTCTACATTTTTTTTATTTCAGCTTCTTCAAATCTCAAAATACTTCTATGGGGATGTGCCATAACGTTTCTGTATAGGATAGCTAATGTTTCTTCCATTTTATCTATTACTCTCCTTTTTCAAAAAACTAAATTTGATGCCTTCTCCAAAATTTTTGTTCTCATTTGAAACAGCCTTTAGAACAGTTTCAGAGGCTTTATAATCATCAAATTTGCTATAGTCTTTTCTTACAGACATATCTTTTATCTCACCTCTAATATAGTTTTTTATTATCGGTTTCCCCATGTTTATCTCGGTGATTCCTTTTGGTTCATGTTCCCCGAGGTTCCTTATGTCTATTGGATGAGTTATCAAAGGCTTTTCTTTAAAGTTGTAGTTAAAAGTTTCCAGTACCGATTTT
>JALDAE010000019.1 GCA_022729335.1 Candidatus Nanoanaerosalina halalkaliphila | reverse complement strand
TTGCAAGTGATATGATATGAAATTATGGATCTAGGGATGTCCAAAAAAACTCTTTCAAGAACAACCCAATACAAAAAAAAATATTAACCAAAAAACTCCAATATTCTAAATACATGAAAAACAAGCATAAGATGTTTTTTACCATTACTTCAACAGCTTTGACGGTAATTCTCGTTTCAACTATTTCTCTTGGGATATTGCCAAGCCAATATATATGTGAAGTAGAAGGTGATATAGTTAATGTTTCCTATCAAACTTCTGAAAGATCAGGTAGTACCGGTGAACGAAATCGACCTGACAGATATGTTTTAGATATTGATATCGATTCCTTTAACCAGACAGGTAAAGAGATTATTCGTTCCGATTATGGAAATTGTTCCGAATTTCTTTCGGAAGAAGAGGTAACAAATATTTACATTGAAGATAAAGGAGATATAAATGAATACGAATTAACCACCGGTAACAGGATTAATGGTACAGCAAAAATTTCCACTATATCCCGAACCAATCATTTCGAAGAATACAACATAGAAGGTGATGAAAGAGCTCCTGTTGACAAACCTAATCCGGTTATCGAATTATTAAAAGAACTTTACAATTTTATACTTGACAAAATAAGCTTCTTCTAGGTATTCTTTAACTTCATTCATATCTTCCGAAAGGTTTTCCGGATTTTCGAGACCATCTAAGTAACCCCCGAGTTTTTTTAGTTACAATAATATTTTTTACTCATTAATAGTCTATACAAATTTTGGTCAATGATACCAGTTAAAGGAAAATTAAAAAAAGTGTAACAATAATACACAAATAAGAGAGCATGTTATCCCGAATAAAAAGAACAATACTCGGCGAGAAATGTCAACACTGCAGCCAAAAAATCGATGATCCTCTGTATGCAGTTGTTAAAATTCCGGGATATGTGGGAAAGCACGAGAAAGCATTCTGCAACGAAGAACACTTGAAGGAGTATAGAAAAGGAATCGAAAAATGGGAAGAAAAGTACGGAAAAATACCTGGAGAGCAAAAAGGCCCGATATGCAACTGTTAAAAAATTATTTTAATTCTACAGAAGCTAATTACCGTTCTCAAAGATCTCAAGAACAGTAGTCAAATAATAAGATACTTTGTAGTTTAACCACAATTCTAAATCATCGACCGAAACAATAATATAATTAACACTTTATAGTAGTAACATAAAAATGTCCTTTGATACCTTTGCCGACAGCTTCATGGACAAAATAAAGAATCTTCTGTCTTCAGATCAGAGAGATATAGAGGGCAAAAAAATAGGTATTTTAAAAAAAGATGTCCCGAGGGTTGGAGACATATATGTGAGGGACACAGGAATATTTGAATCAGAAGTGGGGGAAGCAGGCGACATCAAGATTTTTGGAGCAAACGGAGAAGGTTTTGGAGAAAGTAGCGATGTTTTATCGCTCGGTATTTTCAATTCAGAGGTCGGTTCTGTGGGAAACATATACAGCCCAGATATCGGTATAAAGGACTCCTCAGTGGAAAGAACGGGTCTCATAAAATCTCGGACTACTGCAGTTTCTGATTCGGATATAGGACATATTGAAAAAATAGAAACAAAAGGTACAGGCGTTAACAACTCCAGTATAGAAATTCTAGAAAATATAACAGCTGGAGAAAACGGGATCAATGAATCAAAGGTCGAAGAAATAGGAAGTGTCAGGACTAACGGTTACAGTATATGGAATTCAACCGTCGATAAGATAGATTCCATAACCTCTAGAGATACTGCGGTGCTTGACTCCGAAGTAAAAAGTATAAACCATATATCTTCTAGAAATGTAGGTTTAAAGAGATCCGAGATAGGTTATATCAGCCATCTAAACTCCAATTTAAAAGGTGTAATCTCATCAGAAGTTGATAAAATTGATGATTTGTACTCTGGTGTTCTCGGTATAAAGGATTCGTTTGTTGATTATATAGGTCAGCTGAAAGCCGGTGTTTCAGGTATAGAAAATTCTGCTGTTAAAAGAGTTGACGAGATTAGATCAGGAGGAGTTGGAATAGATAATTCGGATGTAGGGGTAGCAGGAAATATTTACGCAAGGGATATAGGGGTAAAGGACGTTGAAAACCTGGAGATATATGGAGACATAATCAAGAACGGGAAGGAGAGCGAGAGGTTCACGGCTTTCGTAAACGCCAAAAATATTTACGCAGTCAACGACAGGATAAAGGCTGACGACCTTTCAAAAAACACATACAGTGGTCTGGTGGCTGCAAATAATTTCGATGTGTTGCACAAATCAGACACCATCACCGTGATCACAGGGGATAACTCGGAGGGAACCGTCAATTTCAATGGAGACTGGAACGCTCTAAAACAGTTAATGATAGAGGACAGAGGCAGTCTGAAATATTTGCAGGCGTTCCCGGTTACGGAAGGCGAGTTCGAATCTGTGGATGAGCTGCTGGAGTACAACGATGAACTTGGAGACAAACTGGAGACTAACCCTGACTTAAAGGATATTGGAAGGGGTATGCGCTACCTTAGCCATTTCAACCCGGCAAAAGATATACCGGTAAACATGGACCATTATGGACAGATGATAGACAAGCTTGTAAAGGACTACGAGAGAATGGGAAAAAAGAAGGTCAGCGATTTCGGCAAACTGTTAAACAAAGTGGAGCGAATAGTATACGAAGAGCTGAAAGAAAGCCTTGATACCTCTAATCCCGAGCACAAGTTTGGAAAGGATCTCTACGAGATAGGTGAGAACCTGAAATACCTGGATTTCCTGGAGAAAGAGGACGTAAAAGAGTTCCTGACAGGTAGAAAAGATGAGGAAATAGTCAAAGATAGCTTAAAAGATGAAATAGAGTTTTTCGATCAGGACTCACCGTACAGAAAAAAAGCCGAAAAACTGATCGAGGATTACAGTAAAGAACTCTCCAAACTTTTCTACAGAGCCGAAAAAACTGGTATTACACCTTCTCTAAAAATAATCAAGGAGCTGAAGGGTAGTGAAGGCCAGAGAAAGAACACCGGATACATGAAAGAGATAGATGATGAATACATAGAAGAGACCATGCAGAGAGATCTGGAAAACAAGATAAGAGAATACACCAAGCAGGGTTTCGAAAAACTTGGTCTGGAACAGGCAAAAAATGTCTACAGGGATATAATGGGAGAAAACAGGGAAGAACTGGAACGAGAAGAGCTGATGATCGTAAAGGCCCGGAGAAAGTATGACAAAAACTCGGAAACAGCTGAAAAACTTCTGAGACTTAAAAACGACATATATAAGGAAGAAGAGAATAAAAAATGGATCGAAAAAACCGGAATTGAAAGAGAAAAACTTGTGGACTTCTCAACAGGTTATAGAGAGGTAACAACAAATTCTGAGAAGTTCGAAATTGCCAAAATAGACGTTGAAGAAAAAATGAGGACACTGCTCAAGAAGTACTGCGAAAGAACCAATGAAAATTACACAGCGGAGAATTTAGATGACTTTGAAAACCTTAGAGATGAGATTGTTCCTCCGGACAATGACAAAGAAGCTCAAAGAATCTACAAAACTATTTTCAAGGACAAGCTGAACGAGTATTACAGCCTGGAGGACAAGAAGAACAGTATACCCGAAAAGATAAAGGTCGAAACCGCTTCACCCTACGAGTCTGTTTTGATGGGCAACCATTTCCCCAACTCATGTATGGCCGTGGGTAAAAACAAGGGATGGGGTGCAATAGGTAACGCCGCAGATATAAACAAACAGGTTCTTTATGCCTATGACAGGGATGAAAACGTGGTCGGAAGGGTGCTGACAGCCGTTACTGAAGACGAAAACCTCACGTATTTCAAAATTTATTCGAATACAGAGGCGAAGATAGATCCTGTTTTAGAAAAAGCCGTTGAGGAATACGCCGAAAACCTTGGCTTGGATGTGGTTCACCGTGACAAGAACGTGGAGACACTTGTCGCGGAAGAGTTTTACGACAGTGGAATCTGATAAATTTGCAGATCAAAGGCAATTCCCTAGTACAATTCCAAAAAAAAAAAATCTTTTTACTTAAAAGAACTAATTCTTTAAATATGGACAAAATCGAAAAGTTCATCGACAACGTTTCCCAGATCTCAAAAACCGACAAAATATTCACCTATCCCGGTACACCAGGACAACATATCTACCAAGTTCTCAAAGAAAAAGACGAAATAGAGATGCAGATGACCGCCAGAGAACAACATATACTGAACATGGCACAGGCCAGGTACTACAGAAAGCTAGAAAAAGGAGAGGAAGAGATACCTGTAGCGGTAGTCTGTGGCGAAATGGGTGAGTCGCTAGTAACACAGCCATTGATAGCAGGGAACATATCAGCACCTATACTTCTAATCGTAACAGAGATGAACGCTCCTCACAAAGGAAACACAAGAAACATGGTCTATCAGTCCGAAAGAGGAAAGATAGCTGAAGAGACCGATGAAAAAAACAAGCTTCTGGAGCACGACAGCGTGGTGGAAAGAAAAATTTTGAAAGATGCAGGAGACAAAGAAGAAATAAAAGAGGTTTTAGATAAAATCAGGGATGAAAAAGGAGTTGGAATCGTGCATTTGCCATGGTACGCTTACATGGAAAAAAACAAGGATTACGGCGAGATAGTGGACGATGAGCCCGGTACAAAATCACTGGAAGAAGTCGAGGAAGAATTCAATAGTTCCGACAGGCCCTTGATAATCGCTGGTAGAGGTGTAAGCCACCCGGAAAAAATCAAGAAAATCGAGGAAATATCTGAGAAAACAGGAGCCACCATAGTATCGACTTTCCAGACTTGCGGAAAATTCAAAACTAATTACGCAGGAAACATAGGTATCTGCGGAACTCCTTCTGCAAACGAAGCTTTCTTCCAGTCGGATGTGGTTTTGGCACTGGGTACCTCTCTGAACATAACACTCACCACCATAAATCCGGAGATTCTAGAGGAGTTCAAGCGTAAGACGATACAGGTGGAGGATTCAGGTTTGATGAAAAGTTACTTCGTGGACAGCTGGTCAGAAGAAAGTCTGGATGAGTTCATTGCAAATTTCGAACCGGTTGAAAAAGATACTTGGTTCAAAAACGAAATAAGAGGATTGGAGGAACTAAGAAACCACGTACCTGATAACATAAAAGCCGTAGGAGAGTTCATCAGGGAAAAACATCCGGAAAAAATTGTTAATATCGGTGTGAGCAACGCCATTCCCTGGATATCCGTCTCCACAGGCCCAAAAATTACGAAAGAGGTCAGCCGTATAGGTTCAATGGGTGAAGCCGTTGCAGGGATTACGCGTGATGAAAAACCGATTATAATTATGGGTGACGGGGAAATGGAGATGGATTTAAGCGTTATAGTGGAGGCTCACTACCAGGGTACGAACCCCACTTTTGTCATAGTCAAAAACAACCGGCTGGGACTCCTCACTGAAAGACAGAAAGTAAAAACCGGTGAGATCCTTACACCGAAGGAGAACTTTATCGATTACAGCAAGATAGGAGATTGCTTTATAAACACCAACACATATAACCCTGAAACTCCTGAACAGGTAAAAAAAGTTCTCGAAAAAACAGTGGATAACGATGAAGTCGATATAGTTGTTATACCGGTAACCCGGGAGATAACGCCTGAACTTATAAACGCCAAGAAACTAAACAGGTTGAAAGAATAAAGGGAAAAACCGATTGTAGACAGGTCATCCGGCTATCTCCATCAGCCGGTCCAGTATCTTTGTTTCGTTCTCGGAATCAACCACCGACTTTCCCTTACTGTTCAACAGAAAAACCAGGTCCGCCTCGAGCTCTCTTTTCTGATAGTCTTCACCGTGCTCTCTGAATATTTTGCATAACTCGATTGCTATGTGCCTGGCTTCAAATGTATCAACAGCGAAGTCAGGGAACTCTTCCAAAAACATCCTGAAAACCTTTCTCTCTTTTTCGGAAAGTTCTTTTTCATCCATTTTTTCAGTGGCCTTCATCATCTAGTTTTTCGTTGCAAAGTTTGTCCGCCATCGAAACATACCTGTTCTCCCTTGGAACGTGGTTGAAAGAAACTTCTTCGAACTCGTCAGTTCTTTCCTTAGTTATCTCGTACAGCTTTCTAATCTCTGGGTTTTTTACCCTCCACTCTCCTCTCATCTGCCTTATCAGTAAATTGCTGTCGGAGAAAACTTTGACCTTGCCCCCGTGATAATCTATAGCTTTTTCAAGAGCGTTGATGACTGCTCTGTACTCTGCTCTGTTGTTTGTTGTTTTTCCTATGTATCCATTATCCTCGTGGACCATTCCTTCGTCCTCAAAAACCAGTACAAAACCGTATGAAGCAGGTCCTGGATTCCCCCTTGAAGCTCCATCCGTGTAAATCGAGAGAGGTTCCTCTTTTTCTATTATCATTTTTGACACGTTCTATTTTTTTCGGGTGTAACATTCAATAAACTTTCTATTTACCGTGTTTAAAAAATGGAAGTTTTTTACAGAAAAATTTTATATATCTCAATTCGGTATTATTTTTACTCGATGGTGAACAAAAAAATTTCCGAATCCCTCGGGTCCGACCTTAAAACATATGGTAAAAAGATCTACGAGGGAAGCAAGAAAGGTTTACTGGTAGCCACAACAGCTGCACTGATAGGTCTTTCAGCATCACCGGTAAATTCTCAGGACAAACTCGATATAAACGACAGGGAACTTGAAAATTACGCTGAAAATTATATTGAAAGAGAGACAAACAGTGAGCTTCTTCAGGATAAATACTCTTTTCTGGAAATGGGCGAACACGTCGACCATTACGAAAGAGAAACTTTTGAAAGAGCTTTTGAGAACCTGGAACGTAAATACGTTGATCAGAAGAACATGAGTTACAGAGAGTTCTCGAAAAACTTAAATCAGATGATAGAGAAGTACAGCGATATTCTTTACGGGCAATCAAATGGTTCAGCAGATATGACCGAGGTCCAGATGTTCTTCGAGAACTTTGGGGATAACAAGTCTTTACAGGCCATTTCAAGGAACCTTCTTGAGCAGGGTGTTAAGGAGAAAAGGTATTTCCATGCGCAGAACGTTTTGAGGAACGAGGGCTACATCCCCGGTCCTATAGATGGTTTTTACGGAGAAAAAACCAGGAACTCTTTGTGGGCTTTCCAGAAAATTAACGATCTTGAGGTAACCGGCCAGCTCGACCAGCAAACCCTTAGAGCCTTTGGAGACATGCAGGAACCTGAACCAAAATATAATGAGGAAAGAGTTCACTTTGAAGTTGATATAGACAACCAGCTTCTCCTGGCGGTGGAGAACGGAGAGGTGAAGTACAACATACATGTCTCAACAGGCGAAGACGGTGCTACACCAAGAGAAAGCAGCAAGGTTTACATGATAGAAGATAGTGGATGGAGGGATGCCATAAACCAGGAAGGAGATGCTATAGGTAAGATGAAAAACCCGATCAGGTTCAACGGGCTTGTCTACATACATGGTTCTCTTTACGTTCCTCAATACAATGATAGCAAGGGATGTGTCAGGACACAGGAACACGAGATCGATCAGCTAAGGGAGATGATATCGGTCGGTGACTGGGTGCACGTGTACTGACCTAAGAATCAAGTTCCGACCATGGATAAAACTCCTGGTCGATAGTTGCGTGTAACCTGCTGTCTTCTTTACCTTCACCGGGTTCGCTGATACCAAAGAAAAGCTTTGTTTTTAATTCTATGCTGTCCGAAAGTATTTTCCCGGCTTCAAGGCCTTCTTCAGCGATCTGATTGGTGATATCCGTGAGCAACCTATCGGCAACTTCTTCTTCACCCTCCTCGTACAACCTTCTGGCTGTTGATTTAACATCATAGAACCTTTTGATTGCTCTCTTGTCGAATGCCTTAAGTGTATCAAGTACTTCTGAACGGAACTCCCTGGGATATTCCGCTACAAGATGGTAAAGCCTTTTGAATATCCTGAATGCATATGTTGTGGACTCTCGACCCTGGAAATCAGGTTCCATAAACCTGCAGGCTTCGTTCTTTGTTAGGTATCTGTGTTTCTTGTACTCTATCGGTAGTTTGTTTATTCCTATGGTCAGTGGTATGAACGGACTTGCAAGTGAAGGTCCGCTGGCAAGCCATATGGTTGTCAGTTTGGGGTTCTCATCCTTTAATGCAGCTATCTTGCCGTATCCGGAAGTCGCAGAGGTGATCCTTGGACTCCTTATCGACTCCATCATCTCGAGGAGTTTGATGTCTGGAGCTCTTTCCCTCAGAAGTTCCTCCATCTCGATGACACCTTTCGCCCTTATCTGTTTGCCGGGTTCGTCCGGCTGACGGTCTGTCTGGTAAACTCTTCCAAAGTTAAAAGACCTGTCAGAATCAGGATCGTACCATCCCATCTCCTCGGCAAAGGAAAAAAGGTTGTCAGAACCCTTGAAATCGGGATGTTCTTTGTATGTTTTCGGTATATCCCCTAGGTATCCAGGCCTGTTAACACGTATCTCGTTTTCCCTCAATCTTTTAGCTGCCCATAACCCTTTTCCTCCAGCGAGCTGTATCATTATCCAGCCCTCTTCTGAATCAGCAAATATATGGGAGTTACCGCCGTATGTCGCATAACCGTGTTCATCTATTAAACCACCTGCTACCTCAACAGCGTGTTCTGCTGATTCAGCTCTCTCCATGACAATCCTTGATATATCGCTGAATGTAACTCCTTTCTGAGGGTCTGGTGTCATATCTTTGAGTTCAGGCCTAGAAGGAGACCACACAGCTGCGGCTGCTACCTGATTCTCATTGACACCTCCGTTTTCAAGAGGTGCGGGAAGACCTTTATAACATGAATAACGGCTGGTGATATATCTGTAAGTTTCATCAACTTCCGGTATCTCTATTTTTTCACCCGGAAACTTAGCTTCTGAGTTCAGTCCTACCTCAACCTTATCTTCTTCTGGAAACCTTTTGTCAGCATAATAGAAATAATGGCTTGAGGGTTCGTCACCGTAACCGGCGAGAAAAACGTTGTCGTATTTGGTAAGTTCTTTGCCTACAAATATACTAACACTCATATAATATCCTCTGTTTCAACTATTGTTCAAGAAAGAATTTAATTTTTTCCTAAAAGCATAACCCTGATAGTTAACAACTATTAACAAAGAAAAGTACTGGAACAAAACTCCTTTGAGGTAACCACCGTTTAAAGAGATTTAAAAACCGGTTTCCAAAATACTTTTTATGGAAACAGCGGAACATGTATTTTTTTATTTGATTGCGATCCTGCTTTTTCTTCTGATTGATCTACATCAATTGGTGGATCTATGGGAAGGTTTGTTCCTGGTAGGTATAGGACTTGTTTCAACCACAATGATAGATATAGATCATTTTTTAATAGAATCTTACAAGACAGGTAGCGTTGAAAAATTTATCTTGGCAATTAGAAAACCTTTCAAAACATTTACCAACAACGATCACCTAGGTTTGGAGGTCACAAGTAGAGAAAGAATGATTTTCCATGTTTTTATCGGGCTAGGTGTTTCGGCAATAGCTTATATGTTGATCACAGGTACCGCAAATGTTTTTTATCAGAAAGCAGTTTTCATGTTCTGGTTCGGAGTTGTTTTCCATATACTGATGGATTTTATAGCCGACCGGTTATCTTGACTTGATAATTGGAAAGTTCTGGAGAATATTTCCTATTATCTTTCTGAGAACACTTTTCCTTTTCTCTTTCTTTAAATCATCGAAATAGCTTTCACCGGATTTCATACCCGTGAACTCAGCATTATCACCAGAATTTTTTCCCCTGAACCTTATTACTCTTCCTGACTGCTCACCTCTGAAAAGAGCTCTGTATCCGGAATAGATCCCTGTAAAATCAGAGTAACTGCCGGAGTTTTTACCGGAGAAAGTAGCTTCACTTCCGGAAAACCTTCCAGAAAATTTTGAACGCATACCCGAACCGTAACCCGAAAACTCGGCATTTGCCACTGATTTAACTCCTGAATAGATGGAATACTTGCCGGAAAAATCTCCGGAGAAAACGGCATTTTTTCCGGATTCTTGACCGGAGAAAACGGAGTAAGATCCTGAACACTCTCCAGAGAACTCCATGTTTTCGGCCTCGTTTCTCCCATCAAACTCAAGAAAAGATCCGGAATAGGGTTTATCAAACTCACTGATATCTTCGCCTCTTTCGTACAGAAAGCTCTGAATAATACCGGATATATTGTTATCGTGTTCCTCTATATATTCCTTTAATTCGTTATTATCAACTTCAACCATCTTTGAAGCAAGTTTCAAACAACGTCTGCCTCTTTCAGGTTTACCCCTGTACTTTCGGACCATATCCCTGATCCTGTTTTCAATACTTTGTTTTTCCTGTTCGTAAATATCTTCGCCTGTCTCCAGCATAAAATATTAACAAAAAATTAACTATTAAATTAGTTGAAAAAAAGTATCCAAATCGGACATATCAAAAATAGATATTTGTTAAATGTCAGGTAGATTTTTTAAAAAACTAAAAGATACCTTTAAAATCTGTTTTGCGATTGTATAATATTCTAATACTGTTAAGAAGGTTTAAAAAAAGAGTTGAAAAAAATTTTATAAACCAGAAACATCAAATTAGTTAGATATGGTAACTGAATTCAATACAGGTTTTTCTGATAAAGAAGAAAGCTTTAAATCGGGAAAAAACGCAGCAGAAAAGGCTTTAGAAAAGACAGGTGAGGAACCTGAACTAGTAATCGTTTTCTGTTCAAGCAAGAAAAACTATGAAGAAGTCCTGAAAGGTATCAAAGAAGTTGTAGGAGACAAGAAAATTATAGGTGCCTCTTCGTATGGAGAGTTTACCGAAGAAGAGATTGGAGACGGTGGTGTTGCCGTCGGACTACTAACATCCGATGAAAAAGAGTTCTACACAGGGATAGGTCCAAATCTTTCAGAAAGCGGTATTTCCTCGATAAAAGATGCAACAAAGGACTTTCCGGATGAAATAGATAAGGAAAATGCACTGAGTTTGCTGTTCCTTGATGGTCTGTCAGGTAATGCAGAGGAAGCAGCTTATGCAGTAAACTCGGAACTTGGTTACAAGGTCAGTGTTGCCGGTGGACAGGCTGCCGATGATCTAAAAATGGAAGAAACCGTCGTGCTTCATGATGAAAACAGTTACACGGATCACTCGGGAGTTGCCCTGATAACTTCTGATAAAGATTTTTCAATAACTGTTGAACACGGACACGAACCTCTTTCGGACAGTCTAGAAGTAACCGAATCAGAGGGCAATGTCGTCAAGGAACTCGATGGACAACCAGCATTTGAAGTATGGAGCGAAAAAGTAAAGGAATCCGCCAAGGAAAGGCTTGGTATCGACCTTGAAGATATAGAAGAAAAAAACCAGGATTTGAACAATCTTTTCTGGCAGTACGAACTTGGAATCGAGGTACCTGACAGCGATGACAGGTACAAGATCCGATGGCCCGGCCTGACGGACTCACTGGAAGGTCCGATGGTCTTCAGTTCAAGGGTTGTCGAGGGATCGAAACTGAGGGTTATGAAGCCTGCTTCAGAGGATTCACAGGTTGAAGCATCCAGGAGAGCAGCCGAAAAAGCTGTAGAAGATATAGAGAAAGATGATATCGCAGGCGTAATTGTTTTTGAATGTGCCGTTAGAAGAACCATCCTTGGAGACGATTTTCCGGAATCTGTTCAGCAGTTAAAAAACGTTTTTGATGCCCCGATACTTGGACTTGAAACTTATGGAGAGATATGTATAGATGACGAACGAATTAGCGGCCTCCACAAATGTACAACTATTGTGGTGGTAATTCCTAAGTGAAACCCATGTCGAAGTACAAAACCATTATCGAGGCTGGTTTGAAGAAAGAAATGGACACCATAGGTAGGGATGTAGCAGTCAATGTTGCCAGGGAAGTCAACGGTGTAGAAATAGACGATGATGGAAAGGTGGTTTCTCTTGATAGGGACGGCAAAAAGGTTTTGAAAGACCTGGTTATCAAGTTCACCGAGATAGCCGGTCCTGCCTCCCCTACAATTATCGCCAGGGGTATCAGTGAAAAAGGACTTCTGCACAAGGAAGAACTTCCTGATTCAATACCGGTGTCCAAGGTTTAGAGGTTGTGTTCGGGTAATCTTATTAAACTGTTTTTCTCTATTATTTTTTAGGAGGTCGACTTGGGACTCAACAAGATAGACAGGAGCAGAACAATAATCAGCAAGATTTTGTACTTCATACTTCTGATTCTTGTACTGATATTTCTGGAGGATTTTATGGAGATGCTGGGCCTTGAAGTCGGTGAGGCGGGCCTGGTTATTATAAGGCTTTTAATAATGACTTTATTCCTTATCTTTATCGTTTACAGGTTGAAGAGCAGGATTACTTCTGAAGGTGCGGATATAATGTTTGACTTCTCCGAGGAGTCATTTGAACAGACAGAAAACACTTTTGCCGAAGACAGGGTCAGGGACAAAGAAGATACTTACGGAGAGGGGCACTTCGAGATGAGAAAGCTCGATGCCAGGTTTTCAAGAGGGGAGATAACTGAAGACGAGTACAGGGAGGAACTGAAAAAGATAAAGGAGAAACACGGGGACTGATTTAATTACTAAACTTGTTTAAATGCAGGGCGACAATTTCTATACATGGAAGATAGGGTTCTCGAAGAGGTCAAGGAGATAGCAAGGGAGAGATATCCCAAGGTATTCATACGTAAAAAAGTGAAAAAAGTTGTTGAAAAGGTGGAATACCTTCTTGATTACTATCCAGAAGCTAGTGGTAACTGCGTGAAGGCCGCGGCCTGGCTGCAGTTCTACATCCATCCCAGGTTTGGTTACAGCGGTGACAGACAAAACATTGCCGCTGCACATAAAGCATCCAGTATTTTACAGGAGCTCGGTGTATCGAGCAAGGATATCAACAAGGTTTCCAGAGCAATAAGAGCTCACAGGATCAAGGGAGTTCCATATCCCGAAAAACTGGAGTCAAAAATCCTTTTCTCTGCGAATTACATGGCAGGCACATCCGTCCAGACTCTTTTTGGAAGGGTAGTGGATGAAAAAGAAGAAGACAAGATAAAAAAGAAGTATATATTGCCGGAAGCCGGTTCAAGGTACGAGATGGACAAGATAGACAGGTTGAAAGAAAAATACGGATCCGATGACTGAGTTATTCATCTGTCCTGTTAAATGTAACCTTGACCTTCTCCCTTCCTTTGTCCTTCTCTGGATTTATAGTGTCATGTACCTTATTTTGTTCCTCGTCTTCATCAGTTTCTTCAGAATCCTCAGACTCGTTTATTTTATCCGTCAATCTCTTTATCTTTGGATGAAGAACAATGTCTTTTGTGGCTACAAGAACCACCATAAGAACCAATCCAAGACCCAAGGAGATCAACAATATAAATATCCATGGAAATCCTTCGGTCTGTTCCTCCACAAAGATCGAAATCTCTTCTTCCTCTGACTGTATAGTGTAATCGCCCGGTTCCTCATAGGTATGGTTGATGTAAACTGTTTCCGAAGAATCAGGTTCAAGTAAAACTGTATCCTCATATGAAAGGTTTTCAGAGGTTATGTTGAGGGAATAATTGCCTTCCATCGTACCATGGTTTGTGACGGTTGCCGAGATGTTGAGGAACTCTTCAACTGTAATGTTAGTGTCCTCGACACCGAAACCTGTCATCTCGAAATCCGTTTCTCCCTGCTCTCCAGTAATTGAATAATGTGAAAGGCTGTCGGAAAACGCTTCATAAGTATTCGTATCCTCGCCGGAATCAACGAGTTCGGTTTCGAGTTCCTCCCACTCTTCTTCAACGTATCTTTCCAGCCTTACAGAACCGTTCAGTATATTGTTGTCCTCGATCCAGTCCTTGGAAACCTCGAATTCATAGGTAACGTTTTCCAAATTATCAGGATCGTTTATGTGCTCCTTGTCAAAGCTTATGTACTCATAAACAGAGTTATCAGGCGCCAAAGAGGTATTTTCTGGTTGTTCATTTGAATAAGAAGCTCTCAGGTCTCCTGTGAACACCTCGTTGGACCAGACATTCAGACCTGAAATAGATGCTTCCTCGAACTCTATTTCCTCGTTTTCATCAACATCAACAAAAATAAACTTCTCCTCGTCAAAGTCCTCATCCTCCTCATCATCGTCTTCATCATCATCGTCTTCTTCGTCATCATCGTCTTCCAGAGCTTCCTCAGGCACATCTTCAAAATCGTCTTCTTCCTCCTCTTCTTCCTCTTCCTCCTCGTATTCATCGGTCTCGAAACCTGTCTCTTCAGAGTAAATGTTTTCGTCACCCCACTCTATAGAGGCGTTGAAAATGTAATCCGTGTCATCGTCAAGATCATCGATGTTTTCATATTCTTTTTCATTCTCAAGTGTTTCTTCAAACTCGTCCATCCAGTCATCATCGTCATCGTCTTCCTCTCTGAACCTCATCGTGAGGTCGATCTCTTCATCAACAAAATCCCTGACAATGACATCGATGTTTGCTTCCTCGTATTCCTCATCAACCACATCCAGTTCGAGTCCAGGACCTGTTGTAAATGACATGTTTTCGGATTCGTAAACTATAGAACTATCATTTTTAGCAACTGCCTTGAAAGTGTACTCTGTTCTGCCCTCCAGATCCTCTACTTCTTTTTCAAAAAATCCTGTGGAATCAAGTTCGGTAGTATTAGTTGCGTTCCATTCCTCGTCGTCCTCTCCCATGTATTTAAAGGAGACATTTGTTTCTTCGATATCTAAAAGAGTTAGTTCTCCTCCTATTGTGGCGTTATGGATGGAATCCACGGTATAATTACTTGTTTCAACATGTGGAACGTCGGTGTGCTCCGTAGTGTCTTCATCATCGTCCTCGTCGTCGTCGCTCTGAACGGCGATGGTGAGGTCACCCACGTCGTCCTCGTCAGTCGTGTAGTTGAAGGTGTCCGATTCGGACTCACCACCATCGAGTTCGACATCCTCCTCGGTAGCTTCGAGTTCACCCTCGACGAGGAACTTAACATCCTGCGTGGCGGTTTCGTCTCCGGTGTTCTCGACAGTGTAGTCGACCTCGATGTCCTCGCCTTCGGTCACTGTATCGGGCACGTCGTCGATCGTGACCTCGAAGAATGCAGGCTCGAAGAGCGAGACGGTCGCGGTGTCGTTGCTGTCTTCGCTCGCCACTTGCACCGCCACGTCAGTGTCCATGTCCGACGGCAGACTCTCATTCAGGGTGCCCGAATGCG
>JALDAE010000052.1 GCA_022729335.1 Candidatus Nanoanaerosalina halalkaliphila | reverse complement strand
TTTTGTGATATCGGAATGTGTATGGCTTACGTCTCCCTCGGGCTGATCCATGTGTTTGACCTCAACCTCTCCATCGTAAACCTTGTCTATGGTTGAAACCATCTCGTTCACGGTAACCCTTCTCCCGCTTCCAATATTATATATTCCTCTTCCTCTCTCACCTGCCAGAAACGTTCCCTCCACAACATCATGGACATGGGTGAAATCTCTGCTCTGCTCACCGTCACCGTAAACCGTCACAGGCTCATCATTAAGAACCATATTAATAAACTTAGTAAAAGCCTCGTCCGGTCTCTGCCTCGGACCGTAAACCGTGAAATACCTTGTAATAGCGTAATCAATACCATATAGCTTATTGTACTGCTTTATGATCTCCTCGGACTGAACCTTTGAAAGAGGGTACGGCGCGATAGGCTCAAGATCCCTGTCCTCTTTCACGGGCAACTCCTCCAAAGGAACTTCTCCATAAACTGAGGAAGAGCTCGCAAAGACGAATTTTTCCATCTCATCGAAATGATTCAGTATCTTAGACGTACCTAAAACGTTCAACCTGGTGTACTCAACAGGGTTCTTTATAGAGTTCCTGACACCTGCGATAGCGGCCTCGTGGAAAACTTTGTCAACTTCTTCAGGAAGCTTTTCAAGATCTCTATCTCTTAGTATATCTCCTTCAACGAATTCAAAACTTCCTTCAGATTTTTCGGAACTTTTTCTTACATCTTTTATGTTCTGCATCTTTATTTCAGGCGAGTAATACGGGTGAAAGTTATCTATACCTACAACATCCCTTCCCTCAGATACAAGCCTTTCAACTAAGTGGGAACCTATGAAACCTGCCGCTCCTGTGACTATGTCAACCATATTATATATTTACCTCTTTCAATAGTTTTCTTTTAAACTTTGATAAGTTTCAATCCAGTTATCCACAACCTCTTTTTCCGAGGGATGATCCATATACTGTTCGAAAGAGCCCTCCAAAACCCTGTTTATCTTGTCAGCCAGGTTTTCTTTCTCAGGGTCGAAAACCATCTCATCCTCCACTGATTCCGAGTTACCTCCTCTATCAGTTGTTATCACAGGTGTTTCAAGGGCTTTTGATTCGATAATTACTCTGCTCAAAGGTTCAAACCATAAAGAAGGAGATAAAACAACATCAGCTCCTTTCATCCTGGACTTGACCTCTTCTTTAGATACATGACCCCGGAAAACAACGTTTTCCTCAACACCTAACTCTTTTACTTTCCTCTCCAAAGCCTCTTTTTTCCTTCCCTTCCCAAGAAACACAAATTTTTTGTCCGGAAACCTCTGAAGCACTTCGGGAACTGCCTCTAAAACTAGTTGAGGTCCTTTCTGCTCGGACAACTGTCCAACGTAAAGAATATCTCCTTCACCCTTTAATTTAACACCTTCTGAAAAACCTTCTTCCACAAAGTTGTAATGAACCTCTGTGTTTCCGAATCCGTGCTCTTTCAATCTTTCCTCAACAAAACTGCTTCTGGCAGCCAAAACATCCAATTTACCGGTCAAATGCTTTCTGTAATGGTGGTTCCAGAGCTTGTAGGGTATACCTATACTAAAATCTCTGGTTACTGTAGCCAAACACTTCATACCGCATCTGTAGTGATTGTTACCCCACATGTCTCTCAGTGTGGTCTTATAACATACAGGCCAGTAATCTCGAATAACTCCAACAGTGGGTTTTTCAGTTATACGTCCGAGAGAGGGGATTGTTAGGGAATGCTGTCCCTGAACAATATCGTACTCTTCCAACCTGGTCCTTATCTCTTTCTCTATCTGACTATAGGCTATTTCATTAGGAAACCGTTTCACACAAACTTTTTCTACAGGAACATCTTCTTTGACCTCTCCCTGATTAACAGCAAGGACCTTAACATCAACTTTATCCGTATTATGAAGTGCTTTAGCCAGATTATATGTGCTCCAGCCTCCTCCGGTACAGTCAGGAGGATAGATCTCAGTAACCATTAAAACATCCATTCAAAACCCCTATATTAGTCGGAAACGATCTTCTTCCATGTATTTTTTAACAGGAAAACCCTAAAAACAAAATAACTTCACATCTTTAAAAATTATCTTGAGAAAACACTTAATTAAAAAAATACATTCAAAGGATTACTTATGCACATATGCTTACTGGCAAAGAAAGTGGGTCCGGAGACAGGTGGCCTTGGAAGACACGTCACAGAACTATGCAACCAGTACGTGGAAAAAGGCCACGAAGTAACCGTATTGACCAGAGAATGTCCCAACAAGGAGAGGACAAAAGGAGAGATAGTTGAAGTGCCGTACATAGATGCCAAAGTCGAAGCCCTGAACTTTTACACTTCTCTGAAAGGTTTCTACCAGGAACTGAAGAAGAGGAAAAACGATTTCGATGTTATCCATGGACACGGTATGGACTCCCTTTCCTACTTAATGTTGAAGAAAAGAATCGAAGACCTTCCGCCTCTGGTATATACCCTTCATGGGATCTCGGAGAAACATATCTCCAGAAAATGCCTTCAGCCGGTTGCCAACGTTCTATACTACCCGGAAAGAAAAGTAGTTAAAAACGCTGATCAATTGATAGCTGTTTCTAAAGACGCTAAGAGCAGAAGTTCTGAACATTATGGTGTAGTAGAGGAAGAAATAGAGGTTATCTACAACGGTGTGGACACCGAGAAGTTTAGACCTGTCAATGAGTTCGACAACAAGATACTATTTGTAGGGCACATGGTCAGCAGAAAAGGACCTCAGATACTTCTAGATGCCTTCGAAAAACTTTCGGAGGATTATCCGTTCACCGAGCTTAACTTCGTGGGTGGGGGCAGGAAAAAAGAAGAACTGAAGAAGCAAACTAGAGAAAAAGGACTTAAGGAACAGATCAACTTTCTGGAAAACGTTTCCGACGAGGAGCTGATAGAGCTGTACTCAGAATCCGTTTTCGTTCTACCTTCAGAGTACGAAGGGCTTGGAATCGTCTACTTGGAGGCGAACGCCTGTGGAGCTCCTGCGGTCGGATGCAACCTTTCAGCAGTACCTGAAGTCATAGACCATGGAGAAACCGGTATGCTTATTGACAGGAATCCTAAAAGCCTGGAAAAAGCCTTGAGAGAACTACTTTCCGACCACAAAAAGATCAAAGAAATGGGAAATAAAGGAAGAGAAAAGGCCAAAGGGTTTGAATGGTCGAGGATAGCAGATGAAACACTTGAGCTTTACAGAAGCATCAAGTAACTTTTTTCTTCATTTTATTTCTATAATTTATTTCCATCTAATTTTCTGCTGGAAACAACTCCAACTTTGTTATTCTTGGACCT
The DNA here is from genome assembly GCA_022729335.1 of Candidatus Nanoanaerosalina halalkaliphila. Classification (GTDB taxonomy): domain Archaea; phylum Nanohalarchaeota; class Nanosalinia; order Nanosalinales; family Nanoanaerosalinaceae; genus Nanoanaerosalina; species Nanoanaerosalina halalkaliphila. The sequence continues at coordinate 1,387 of JALDAE010000052.1, read as the reverse complement.
CCAAACAAAAACACAGGTAATACTTTTAATGTTTTACAGAAAATGTAAAGATATGCCAAGTGTTTCGAAGAAAGGTCAGGTCACGATCCCCAAGAAGTGGAGGGAAAAACTCGGTATAAAACCAGGAGATGAAATAAAATTCGTGGAGAGAAACGGAGAGCTAGTAGTGAAAAAGAAAGGGAAGGAATTCTCCGACTACGAGGGTTTCCTGGGTGAGAAAAACACCGATGAGCACATGGAGAGGCTGAGAGGATGAGGTATGCGGTTGACACCAACGTCCTTCTTGATGTATTGTTCAGAGATGAGGAGTTCCATGAAAAATCGAGAAAAAGATTAGAGAAAGCCTCTGAAAACGGAGTTCTGATCATCTCTCCGGAGGTTTACTCCGAGCTGTTCACCGCTTTCTCAGAAAAACTGGAGAATCCTAAGGAAGAGCTGGACAAATTCCTGGAATCCAAAGGCATACAGCTGGAAAACCACTCGAAGGATTCACTGAAAAAAGCGGGAGAAGCCTGGAAAAAATACGATTCAACTAATAAATCCGAGTGTCCAAAATGCGGGGAGAAAAACTCCTTCAACTGCAGGAACTGCGGAGAAACGATAAACTGGAGGAATCATCTGATTACTGATTTCATGATCGGTTCACATGCGGAAGAATTCTCAAAGAAGTTAATAACCAGGGACAGAGGTTTTTACAGCAGTTATTTCGACCTGGAAATCGATGATCCATCAAAGTAGTTAAAAATTAAAGAACTCTCCTGTACTTATATTTCAAACTAGAGAGCCTAAACACCACAAAAAATACAGTTTCAAAGCCTCTAGTACAGCAAATACCGAACTAGAAAGCCCAACAATACAAAATTACCTTACTAGAACGCCTCTAGTCCGAAAAATAACAGGGAAGAAACGCTTCACCTTATCTTCCAACAACTTCTTTTAACCTCTTGTCCATCTTTTCAGCGAACTTCTCCCAGGTGAACTCCTCCGCTCTTTCCCTCGAGTTCCTGCACATATCCTTGTACATCTTCGTGTTCTCAACAATCTCCGACATCTTCGAACCTATTTTCTCAGGATCAGCATCCACAAGAAAACCTGTATCCCAGTCCTCTACGCTTTCAGAAGGACCTCCCTCGTCGACAGCAACAACGGGTTTGCCCGAGGCCATCGCCTCCACAGGTACTATGCCCCAGTCCTCGTTCTTGGCTGTGAACAGGACAGCCGTGCACCTGCTGTACAGATCCACCATCTCCTCATCGCTTATGTTCTCCTTTATCTCCACCTTGTCGGATGAAATCTCCCTAAGCTCTTCAAGGTATTCTTGATCATCAGGGAAGCCAGCAAGTACGAGTTTATACCCTTCATTTTTTTCAGAGAACTTTTCGAAAGC
>JALDAE010000059.1 GCA_022729335.1 Candidatus Nanoanaerosalina halalkaliphila | reverse complement strand
CGAGGACATAGGGGAAGCCAGGAATCAGATATGGAGCCTTTACAGTGAAGGAGAAGTAGAAGATGAAGATTTTCGGGAAAAACTAGACAAAAAACTTGATAACTACAGCGGAAGCCAGGACAAAAAAAGGTACGCGGAACATCTCCTTGATGAATACGAGTCCACAGAGGGCGACCAGAAAGAGAAAATAATCTCGGTACTTGAGGAATCCGAGAGGTTGATAAGGCAGAGAACCACTGAAGAGTTCAAACAAGATCTTTTCAAAAAGCTTGGAGATATTTAGAAGCGCTTCAGAAGATTTTTTGAACAGAAACCAAAATTTCTGGCAAAAAATATTTTCCAAGTAAAATTAATTATAGGAATCTTCATATTCTACAACAGGTTCGTAACCAACATCAAATAACTCTGCAATTTCTACGTCCTGTATAGTTTTCTTGGGAAGTGTATCTAGTTCATCAAAACTAGTTTCTGTTAAAGATTTGTAGTATCGAGGTATTACTTCGTTTATAACTTCCTCTACCTTTTTAAGATCTTTTTCTGATGGTTTTTTGGGTTTTGCGTTTTTGTCAAGGTTTGCGAGCCTTGATCTCTTGTTCGAGTACTTTTTATCTTTTCCTCTAAACGGTTCCGGTGCAAGTCTCCAGTAACCTCCAAACCTCTCCATGTTCAGGTCTCCTCCTTTCTCTTTCTCAACAAGAACCACGTATCTCATGCAGCCATCATGACTATCAATTTCTTTTTTGATGGGTTTTGACCGAACAAAAGGCTCTGCTAGATACTGGTCTATCAAGTCTTTATCTTTTAAACTGTATCTGTAGCTTTTCAGTTTCTCATCAATGTCGTTCGAATTCATAAACTCAACGTTGTTCCCCCTAGCCCCGACCCTGGGCTTGACAACAGCTGAATCATTTTCCTTTGCGAGTTTCTCTATATAGTCTTCACCCAGGTATTTGAAAAGTACCGAGGAGGGTTTGTAGGACTCCAGACCTTCTTTTTCGAATATTTTCTGCAACATTAGTTTGTCACAGATTTTGATTTCGTTTTCCACCATGTTTTCGGCTATCTCACCGTATCTTTCGAAGTATTCATCGTTTACGAGATCTATGCCTTTTCTTCCTGACGGCAGTTTTATAGAGTCCAGTGCCATGAGGTTTTCACCGCCAATGGTTTTTCCGGACCTTATCCCACTGGCGTTCAGAAGACCGGAGAGAAAAACGAGCTGTGACCTTCCATATTCTCTTATCCTTTCAACAAGTTTTTCCCTTCCGTACTTTTCACCGGAGCTCTTCAACATCGGTGTTTTTTCCCTGAATTTTTCTAAATATTTAGCAAAACTTTTTTTAGTAGGTTTCTCTCCCAGGCTTTCTTCGTAGCTTATACCGCCTTTGCGAAATCCATCCATGGTTGAATGAAGTCCATTGACCTCGATAAACTTAACCTCGTCCTCGGGCGTAATTTTTATATCCAGTCCAAGAACATGTAAAGATTCCAGATCATCCAGCCTTGACTTATCCGGTTTAACCCTGAGTTTGGATATCCCGTTTTTTTCTTTTTCATGTTTCTTACCGTACTCCACCGCTTTTGAAATTTTGTCCCTGTCAACAAACGGTTTTAGAAGTAATGGGTCCAGACCGAATCTCTTGACTTTTTCAATATCTATGTTTGATTTTAAACCGTATACCAGATCTGCGTTTTCCCTCTCATCGATGTAAAAATCCAGGTTCAGAAAATTGTCCTCTAATGAAATAATTTTTTCCTTATCCAGAGTACTTCTCAGGGATTCCCACCTTTCACTTAAAGACCGGTCAGCTCCATCTGTCACCAGATTGTTTATTGGTTCCTCGAATAGTTCTTCTGAATGTTTTGAAAAATCAACTGCTATATTTGAAGCATCGTATACTTTTGTAGAATAAACAACGTTGTTGATATTTGTAAGAAATTGTTCTATGTTACTGATTTTTTCTTTGTTATATTTATTTCGATTTGATAAGTAATCCTCATCTTTTTTCATTATTCAGACTTTTTTTGTTACTTTAATTTAATAAAAACTCGCTTATTTGATTTTTTGATTTTTAAATCTGTCTTTTTCCTTTACTGCAGTTCCTAAACTTCAAGATATCTTGATACAAAGTGTTAATTTATCCTCTAAAACGATAAATGAGTTTATTCGATAAACTTGATTTTTTGATAGAAAATCTATAGTTATTTATTTTATTCACTAGAGAATCTTTTCCCTGATCTCCAGACCTTCTTCCAGTGCCTCCATGTAGCCCTGGAACGCAGGTTTCTCCCTGAATTCCTCGGGTTTTATCCATCCCCACTCCTCGTGTTCTTGGCTTATACTGACGTCTTCCTCCTCGACCAAGCAGAGGTAAACTACTCCGAATGTCCAGTTTCCGTGGCGGTTTTCGTATGCGCTGCTGTACACAGGTGTCTCAACTTTTATTTCCAGCCCTGTTTCCTCTTTGACTTCTCTTTTTAATCCTTCTTCGGGCTGTTCGCCTTTTTCGAGATGTCCTCCAGGGAACTCCCATTTCTTGTTTGTGCTGTCTTTGAGAGCCAGCAGCTTTCCTTCAGAGTTCAAAATAAGAGCTTTCTGAGTTACAAGTACCGGCTGTCTGCTTTTTCCCATAAACACCTACCTACTTTAAAAGGTATTCTTCTGCAATAAATAACATTTCACCTATTAAATTCAAAAAGAATAATTTTTCTTCGAATAGCTGGAGTGGAAAAAGTTACATGAAATGATCTATTTTTGCTTTTCCCTTCTCCCTTAGAAAATCTTTCACCAGTTCAAATAATCTTTTATGACCGGTCTCTCCGGGATGTATCCCGTCTTCAAGTTTTGAAACCCATTTCTCCTTTTCTGTGTGTTTCCTCGTGTCTATAAACTCTATGTTCTTTTCAAGACAGATCTCTTTGACTATCTCGTTGTATTCATCCACTTTCTCGTCTTTTATCGTTATCTCGGGGTGTCCTGGTACCTCTCCGTCAATACCTATATAGTTCTCACCTAAAAACAATATT
>JALDAE010000025.1 GCA_022729335.1 Candidatus Nanoanaerosalina halalkaliphila | reverse complement strand
TCTCTCTATTCCGGTACATTGTCACTTCCATTGAGCATATTGCTTTTTATAGTATCAGTAGCACTTCTAGAATACATGACAGGTGTTTTCTTTCAGAAGTTCTTTCACATGAAGCTCTGGGATTACTCTCACAGAAAGATACATCTGCACGGGCATGTATGTCCCAAATTCCTGGTTTACTGGCTCTTACTTGCAGCCGTATTTAACTATGTGTTCCTTGACCCTACTAGATACTTTCTGAACAACTACAACGTTAGCAGGATCGGTGTATTTTTCATAGGTATGGTTTACGGTGTTTTGGTGGTTGATACCATACAGTCATTTAACCTGGCCTACAAGATCAGGAAAAATATAAGAGAACTCAACGAGACCTTTGTGTCCCCTAAAATACTGACTATAAAGCAAACATATATGGAACTAAACAGGAGGATCAAAGAAGAGATTGATGAAGACAGCAACCTCTCAAAAATCAGGAATTTCTGGATAGGGACGAGAGGTTTCTTCCGTATTCACAGAGAGGTGGACCAAAATATTAAGATTATTTTGAAAAACAAATTAGACGAAATCAAAAACGATATCCAGGAAAGAAACGACTAAAAAATTGCAAAATAGTAATGTAAATTTGAGAAACTCTAATAAAGATTTTTCTACAGTTAAAATTCATGGAAAAACTACTGTGCGATCTACATATACATACCAAGAATAGTGATGGAGATCTTAGTATTAGAGAGGTAGTTGATCTTTATGGGAAAGAAGGCTTCGATGTAATAGCTATCACAGACCATTTAATGGATAAAAAAAGCTTAAAAAGAAGAAAAGAGTTGGGAAAAAATCTTAAATCTATTTTTGAAGACAATATAAAATCATATTTTAATGAAATAAATAAAGAAAAAGATAGAGCTATTGAAAAATACGGTATGCTTGTAATACCCGGGATAGAAATTACTGAAAACACCAGAGGGTTCCATATTGTAGGGCTCGGTGTCACCAATTATATAAACCCAAATGTTAGTGTAAAAAACATTACAGAGGAGATTAGGAATAATGGAGGTGTTGCCATAGCGGCGCATCCCGTAAATAAATTCTCTTCGGGCAGACACGAAGGAAACACATTTCTCTGGGACAACCACAAAGAATTCAGGGAATATATGGATGCCTGGGAAATAGGTAACAGGGAAGACTTTTTTGCTCACGTGGCCAAAGAAGGACTTAACTACGTTGCGAACTCAGATCTGCATTCAAAAAATAATATAAATTCTTGGAAAACCGTCCTTGATTGTGAAAAAGATGTTGAAAGCATCAAAAAAGCAATCAAAAATGGAAATACAGAGGTTATGTTTTATAACGGAAAAAGCATTTGAAGAACTTATAGTTGATATAACAGTGTTATATCCGGAAACTATAGAAAATCTTTTTAACAACATATACTAACTTATTTAGTATGCAAGAAAGAATAGGAAAGCTCGCTGGCAAGGTTTACCACTATCTAGAACAAGCAGATGAACCATCAGTTTCAAAAGTAACAAGAGAGGTTGAAGGTTCAGGTACAAAAATTTACATGGCTATAGGCTGGCTTGCAAAAGAAGGTAAACTGGAATTTATTGAAAATGGCAGAGGAACAAGTGTAAGACTGAGATAGGTATAATTTAAATGCCTTTAGAGTTTTAAAAAAATTATAGGAAAGTTGGACTTCTTGTGTTTCAAGACACGACCGAAAGTATTTTCATTATTTATGACTTTACAGTAAATAAAAAAGGGTTTTTCAGGATGAACGAGGATTCATTTGAGGAAATTGGAAATCAAAAAGAATATCCTGTGAAAGAAGAAACCGATGCCGAGCAGTATATATCTGATTTGGTGGACAATTACAGCGTCCGCCAGTTAAAAAGAATAGATACAGACTGGTATTTCGATAGTCTTTCAAAGGAAAAACTGGAGAAATTTAAAGAAGGTTATGAAAAAGTCCACAAAAAAGAAGTGGAGGGAAACCTGGAAAAATCCAACTTCTTGAAATACAATGCCGTAAACTGTTTCTCCGCAGGTATAATCATCGGAGGAATAGCAGGCTATCTTTCGGGAGATTTTGGAGAAGGAGTAAAAAACGGTGGTCTAATGGGTAGTTTCTTTGGTACAGTAGTGGCCACATACTCCGTAGTACTGGACAGTAAAAGTCTGGATTACAAAAACAAACTTGATGTAGTATATGAGAAATTTTTCGACGAGCCAAAGAAAAAACTTTACGGCATAAAATAAAGAATAAAAAAACGAGGATTAAACATCCTCGGCTCCTGAGATCGCTTCTCCTAACATGTCATCCATGTCAATAGAGTCTCTAAGTTTATCCAAAATTTCTTTAACTTGTCCGTTGTGATCTGCGCTATCGCCTTCTGCCTTAGGCATCAATTCTGCAGGAATTGTGACCACTGTTGAATTTTCTACAGCCACGTTATCAATCGTCTGTAGGGTTCTAAGCTTGTAACCCTCGTTTCCAAGAACCTCTGAAGCAACACGGGTTCTTGCAGCTGCCTGAAGTTCTCCCTGAGCTCTTGTAATCCTTGCTCTTCTTTCCCTTTCGGCTTCAGCTTCAGCTGCCATGGCTCTTTCCATCGAGTCAGGTATTGAAACATCCCTTATCTCGACATCTCTGATCCTGACACCGAACTCATCCGTTGATTCATCAAGATCTCTTCTGAGTTCTTCAGCTATCTCATCTCGCTTTGAAAGCAGATCATCAAGCTCTACCTTTCCGATTTCAGCTCTCAACATCGTCTTTCCGTAGTTGACTGTTACCTGGTTGAAATCCTCTACCTCTAAAATAGTGTCCTTCAACTTTTCGTGATCCTTTTTAACCTTGTAAAATATTATTGCATCAACCTTTACGGTAACGTTGTCCTTTGTAAGGACTTTCTGTGGCTGGACGTTCACCGTCTTGACCCTGTAATCAACCTTGTTTATCCACTCTATAAAAGGCACAACAAACTGTAATCCAGGACCTAACACCCTGTTAAACGATCCTAGCCGGAAAACTACTGCTCTCTCGTATTCTTGGTTTATTACTACTGATTTCACAATTAGAATCAGCGCAACTACTACTCCAACATATAATAGTATTGAAACCATGTTTACACCATTTAAATACTTATGATCCTTGATTTAAATAAAAAAGGTTGCTCCACCATTGAAATATTTAAATCCATTAGATTTCAAAACTTTTTTAGATGAATAAGCCAGAAATTTTGAAAATAATCTTGATAATGATTTTGTGGTCTTTATTTGTTATCTCGATACTCCAGCTATTATGGTCCTTTCACGAATTCAACAACACCGACACTTCAGAATTTAAGGAAAATTTTGAGCATATTAAATACGAAAATAACGATCATTACTTCATAAATACAGGTTTTAAAGACGAATATACGTCTATTATAGAGATTGAGAGATCATGCGATGTTGAAAGACATGAAATAACTGATAATAGTTCCAAAACAGTATACGTTTACAGCGGCTCTTCCATGGTAACACCGTTCTGCGAGGACAGTGATATACCAAAGGAGATGGAAAAATTATTGAGAGAACGTCAAAAAAATTATGAGATTTACAATCTAGCCATGAGCGGTGCGAGATCAAGTTCGATACTAAGAAGTGTAAACAAGAGCATAAATCTTAAGGAACCTGATGCCGTTATGATTTATTCCGGTCACAACGATCACATTGAGGCACATAATGTTTTAAGAGAGGAAATGAACTTTGTTGAAAACAACTTACTCTGGAAGGTATACAGAAATACTTTTGCACGTTCACTCGACAACTATGAAATAAAAGGAGTATCTCGTGACCTTTTGACACCTAAATTAGCCAGATTAGGACTTTATACAGGTTTAATTGACAGTGAAAAAACTATGGAAATGATCGAGATAACAAATAGGAAGGCAAGAGAAAATTATAAACGAAATATCGAGAAATTAGTTGAGTTAACAGAGGAAAGAGATATTGACCTTTTCCTATCAACTGTGAGCTCTAACCTGAAGATCGAACCACAGACGGAGAGTTTCTATTTTGAAAACAGGTCAGTTAAGAAAAACTATGAGTCATATATGGAGATAGGAATCGAGTTTCTCAACAGAGAAAATTATCATGCAGCCCTTGAAAATTTCAGAAAAGCCTATGATATAAACAATAAAAGTTCAAAAGCTCCATATTATCTGGGAAAAACACATGAGAACCTGGATAACAACGAAAAAGCTATCAATTATCTAGTGGATGCAAAAAACAGAGATAATTTTAGTTACGATGTGAGAGCCAAATCAGATATAAATGAGTACCTCAGAGAGATAAATGAGTCTCATGTCACTACTATTGACCTCAAGAAAATATTAAAGGAAACCGAAGAGCTGCTAAACGATGATCTGTTCGCTGACTGGCTACATTATGAAACACATTCGAACAATTTGATAGCTGAACACCTGGTTGAAGGTCTTGAAACATATAAAAAATAAAGTATCACTTAAACAGTTTCTTTAGAAGAGCTTCCAATGTGTATAATTTGTTCTCGGCCTGTTCAAAAACAACTGAACGTTCAGAATTAAATACATCATCACTTACCTCCAGATAATCAAGATTGTGTTCATCACATATCTCTCTGCCTATATCAGTCTTTCTGTTATGAAAAGCAGGTAGACAATGCATAAATATTGAATCAGAAGCGGTCAAACTCATTATGTCTCTATCAACACTGTATTCCCCAAGTTTTTCTATCTTATTTCCCCATTCATCTTTTGAATCTCCCATAGAAACCCATACATCGGTATAGACTGCATCAACGTTTTTTAAACCTTTTTTCTTATCGTTAAAGTGTTTTATATCAGATTTTGTTTTTTGTGATATGTTTTTGGCTTTTTCAAATACTTTGCTGTTCGGCTTGAACTCTTCTGGGGTTACAACATTCAAATCCAGTCCAGTGATGGCAGAACATATTAGGAGAGAATTCAAAACATTGTTCTTGCCGTTTCCAATGTACGCAAGCTCCAACTCTGTAAAATCTTCATCAAAGTTCTCATAAATTGTAAATATATCAGCTAGAGCCTGTGTAGGATGGCAAAAATCCGTCAAGAGGTTAACCACCGGTATAGACAATTGTTTATCCATTTTTTCAAGGTTGGATTGTTCGTAACCTCTATAACCAATCCCGTCAAAATACCTTTCCATAACCTTTGAATTATCTCTTATTGATTCTTTTTTCCCAAGATGGATATCTTCTTTTCCAAAAAAAGTGGTCGAACCTCCTAAGTTTTTTACAGCTATCTCAAAAGCGCTCCTGGTCCTTGTCGAAGGTTTCTCAAACAAGATCGCTATATGTTTGCCATCCAGAACCTTTCTTTCTGATCCTTTTTCCTTGATTTTTTCGGAGGATTTCATCAGATCAAGTATATAATCCTTGTTCTTGTCATCCAAAGTGACTAGATTTTCAGTTCCCATGGTTTTCACGCTCCAATATTCAAAGGCATAGTCATACATCTTGGTCCTCCATTCCCCTTCACCAACTCACTTCCAGGCACTTCTATAACCTCCACACCGTTTTCCCTGAGTTTACTGTTAATCAGACTGTTCTCCCTATAACCGAAAACCCTTGATTCTTCTATAGGCAAGAGATTTAAACCACAAGTTTTCTGTTCTTTCCTCTCTTCACTATTCAGTCCAAGGACCTGGTAATCATCAAGACCTATTATATCTCCAAATAAACTTTCAAAGTCGGCCCGATAGTTTGAAACCGACAAACCATTTTTAGAGTTTTCAAGTACAGTAATCTTTGAATCTTTGAAAGCTTTTTCATCTACCAGAAACTTTTTTCTATCCAGCTGGGAAAAAGCCATGTCGAGATGTATATAGCGGTCTTTTTCATGTAAATCCAAAACCACGATATTTTCAATTTGTCTTTTTGAATCGAAAAAGGAGATTGCAAACTCTTTTATCGCTTTTTTAGATGTTCTGAGAGAGTTTCCGATTATAATTGTATCTTTTGAAGGTAAAAAAATGTCGCCTCCTTCAATACTTCTCCCCGTCTTAAAAAAGTCTGATTCAGGTTCAAGGAAGTCCAGGAATGCTTTTTCAAGTATTTCTGTCTCTTTCTTCCTTACATCTTCTTTCATGTTACATATCAACAAATCTTTTCCAACAACAGCTGCTAGGTCCCTGGTATACATCAAATTTGGGAGTTCCTCTAATGACCTGTTTCTATTGTCTTCCTGGGATAATATATCTCTTATCTGCACAGTCTCAACTCCTTCACTTTCAAGTTTTTCCAGAAATACTTCGTGTTGCTGTCTTAAAACCTCAAATTCCGGCACATCTTTAAAAAGGTGGTCAGAATGCCTGGAAAGTAACTTTTTTCCTATTTCTTTCCCAGGACTGTGTATTAAAACCCTTTCAAGTTTACCCACATCAAAAAATCTCCTTATGTCTTCCACAGATAAGACATTGGTTATCTCAGATTATAAAAATTTACAAGATACTTATCTGAGCTCGCGTGGTTCAGCACCGTGGTCAATTAGTAATTCCTCTATCTCGGAATTGCCCGCGTAATCCAGAACAATTCCACCTTCTTGGGTTTCGGCATCAAGATCAGCACCTTCATCAATAAGAGTATTAACAATCTCGATGTTTTCATTGTAAGCTGCCATCATAATCGCTGTCTCACCCATTTCGTTCTCTGCATTTACATCAGCTCCATGATCCAAAAGAAATTCAACTACTTCTTCATGCCCATTATTTGCAGCAGCCATCAAAGCAGTCCTTCCATCATGTCCACGTACATCAACATCTCCTATATCTTCAATATATTCCTCAACAGCATGAATATCGCCTGTAGCGGCTGATTCGTAGAAAACACCTTCAACTTCAGTATGGTCTAAATCCTCAAAATCATGACCTTCTTCAGGCATACCGTTACCGTTCCCAGTTGTCACCCGGTCACTAACAGCGAAAAAAACAATGGCGGCATTGATAAAAACCAGTAACAAAGCAAAACCAATTATTTTTTTAGTACCTTTGTTCTCTTTCATTTCGTTATTATCTGTCATCTTGACCACAAATCATTATTATACATCTTTTTTAATAAAATTCTTGTTTAATAAAATTATTCATTTCAACTTTAGAGTTATTTTTCATAAAAAATCATTTTGCTTATAAACGTTGGGTTCAAATAATTGTCTACATACGGAGGTGTTTTTAATGAAAGGTGAAGTAAAGTTCTTCCACGATGTCAAGAACTACGGATTCATCAATCCTGAAGATCAGGAAGACGATGTTTTCGTCCACATCAGCGATGTTGAAGGCGAATCGTTGAGTGAAGGAGATGAAGTTGAGTTCGAGACAGAACAGGGAGATAAAGGACCAAGAGCAGTTGATGTAAAGGTTCTGTAATCTTTTAAAGGTTTAGGAAATTCTGTAAGGGAGCTTTATTTCAAAGTTTCCCGTTTGTCTTTTATTTTTCTCCAGTTTCTCATAAAGTATATGAAAAGTTTATACAGATTTAACCAATCTTTTTTAGGTCGATATGTTCCTCAAACAATTCATCGTATACCTCTCTGAATCTATCATATATCTCTCCTTCAGGGTAAGAACTATTAAAATTTGCGAAAACTCTTTTTAGATTACCAAAGTACCAACCATGAAATTTTTTGGGTCTGTTAAACTTGCTCCAAGTGTCTTCTCCAAGCCGTCTATAATCTTTCTGTAAGGCCTCCAGATTATCAAGTTTGTCAGCCATACCAACCAGTCTCACATCTCTTGAACAGTTTTCTAAATGTTCAAAGTTTTTTCTTTTCCTCACTTCCCAAGAGTCTTCAGGGTTGTCAGTTAGTTCCTCGACTATACCTGCTACTTTTTCGTTGTAAGAATCCTCTATCTCTTTATACCCAACATCAGTGTTCTCGATCACATCATGGAAGAGCCCAACCTTTATAACATCCTCATCACATTCGTACTTGGCAAGAGTTCTCCCTACTCCAATAGGATGAACAGAATAAGGAACATCCTTCACCTTTCGAAACTGATCTCTGTGGAATTCAAGAGTGTCTTTTACAGCTCTGTGAAGCCCTGTAAAACCAGTTTCGACAGGTTCTCCTGATATGTCATATTTCTCTGTATCTTCTTGTTCATATATTCCTACAACTTCTTTTCTGGCTTTCGGATCCAAAATATACCTGTACTGGTATTCACCGGCCATCTCTGCAACTTTTTCACCAAATCTATTCTCTATATTTGTGATATCGATTTTATCTTTTTTTAGAGTGTCATGTATGAAACCCAGAACTACTTCAGCTTTATCGAAACCATCGGAACAGATGTTCCGCCCAACTGACGCGGAATGACCAACAAAAGGAAATCCATTGTCATCACTGCTACCTCTGTGAACTTCCTCGGAGAATTCCAGTGCTTTCTGATAAATTTTGCCGTTCCTCATACTACCACCTTAGCAAAAAATTAAAGCCGTTATTTAAAAATATGGTGGTCTATAGTTACCTCTTGAAAAACACAAAAAACGGTAGATATCTATTCCTAATGAATGATAAAAGATAAAAGACAAAGTAAATGTTATGGAGAAAAAAATCCCTGCAGTCAATCCCGCTACAGGTGAAGAAACTGCTCATGTGAAAGCTGCCGATGACAAACAGATAAAGGATGCATTTAAAAAATCGAAAAAATCCCTTGAGAACTGGAAAGACCTCTCCGTTGGGCAAAGGTGCAAGTACCTGAAAAGATTCAGAGAAAATGTTTTGGAAGATCTTGAAGATATTGTTTCAACCATAAAAGAAGATACAGGGAAATCCGATATAGAAATACTGATGTCAGACATCCTTGCCACACTTGAAATAACAAAGTATTATGAGGAAAACGCTCCGGATATCTTGAAAAAGGAAAAAAGAAAGACTCCTTTCGAGTTCAGGAAAAACTATTCTTATGTCGAATACGAGCCATACGGAACTGTGTCAGTCATATCTCCATGGAACTACCCTTTCCAGCTCTCTGTTGTTCCAGCCATCACAGCTCTTATTGGTGGAAATACCGTAGTTCTAAAACCTTCTGAGATTACTCCATTGACAGGAGAAAAAATCAAAGAGTTATTTGAGAAATCGGGTTTCCCCGAAGGCGTCTTCCAGGTATTACAGGGAACAGGAGAAGTTGGAGAAAAGATGATTGAGGAAAAACCAGACAAGGTTTTCTTTACAGGTGGTGTTGAAACCGGAAAAAAAGTCATGGAAAAAGCATCAAAGCAGTTGATACCTGTGGAGCTTGAGCTCGGTGGAAACGATCCTTTCATTGTTTTTAAGGATGCGGACATTGATCGAGCTGTGAAAGGTCTTGTATACGGAGCACTGGCAAATTCAGGCCAGCTATGTGTTTCCTCCGAAAGAGTTTATGTCGAAAGAGATGTAAAGAAAGAATTTATGGAAAAACTGGAGAAAGAACTAGAAAAAGTGAGGGTTGGCGGTAACTCTACATATGAAATGGGTCCTATAATTAGAGAAAAACAGATTGAAAAAATAAAGGAGCATGTCGAAGAGGCTGTACTGGAAGGTGCCGAGATGTTAACTGACTTTGAGAGAAACGGAAACTTCTTGAAACCTGTTCTGCTGGACAAGGTGGATCATGATATGAATGTTATGAGAGAAGAAACTTTCGGGCCTGTGATACCTGTTACTTCATTTAAAGGAATTGAGGAAGCAGTTGGACTTGCAAACGATACTGAATACGGTTTAAATGCAAGTGTTTGGAGCGAAGATATTGAAAAAGCGGAAAAAGTCGCTTCAAAACTTGAAACCGGAAACTGCTACATCAACGATGTTGTGAAAAACATAGGTAACCCGCATCTACCGTTCGGAGGAGTCAAAAAAAGTGGTATTGGTAGATACCACGGGCCTGAAGGCCTGAAATCTTTTGTGCAGCCCAAATCAGTTATGGTAAGTGGAAATACAATTGACGAGATTAACTGGTTTCCGTATGACAAAAAGTTGTGTAAAAGTATCGCGAAATTGATCAAAACAAAATATGGCAAAAAAGGTTTCTTGAAGAAAATAAAGAATTATTTCAGCCTAAGAAAAGAAATGTTAGGGCGTGATTAGCTCAGTAAATTTCACGCCATATTTCTATTTGTTTGGATTATTGGATTCTTTGGCTCTAAAACCACAAGATCTCTGGGCTAGTTAAACAGGTTATCCGCCACTCCTCCGATGACCCCGCCAATAAGTCCATCATCGTCATCACCAGGCGGCTCAGGATCAGGATCAGGCTCAGGCAAAGGTTCATCTCTAGGCGGCTCAGGATCAGGATCGCCATTTAAATCTTCTCTAGGAACATCTCTTATAGGATAATCTCTTGAACCACCACAGTAACACTCGTTTGTGTCCGTGTTACATTTTGGAGTGTCCTGGCCAACTACTTGCGGACACAATATTTCCCCTCTACAGTCCGCATCCGTTTCACACTCTCCAACAGGCTCATCAACCGGTTCATCAGGTTCATCCTCATCTTCTTCATCATCGTCACCATTCGGTGGTCGAGTCATTCTCCCGAACTCGGCCTTCAATGAAATGTCTTCATCAGGCATCTCCAGCGAGTTATCAGGAATCCTGTAGTAATCATCGAGATATTCTGTATCTCCAGTCCACTTTTCGAACCTCCTTGTGTCACCTGGTGGAGGCCTGATATCAAGATCTACCTCTTCTCCCTCTCTATACTCGAAGGTTCCCTGTCCAGGTCGATCCACCATACCTGTACCGGGCGAAGACTCCATTGTAAGCTCATAGGTTTCCGGTGCATCATCCTTAACACCTATACAACCTACCTCAACAGTTTCAGCTGTACAGGTATCGGTTGTACATGTAGGCACGATGCCAGGTCTTGTTCTCCTATAGCTACATTCCTCTACCGGTTCATCCGACCATTCATGATCACCTGTCTCACAAGAATCAAAAAATCCACATAGTGGATTACTACTTCCGCACCTCTCAGATTCAGTAGTACTCCATTCTTCATACTGCGTCCATCCTGAAGGACATGAATCATCTTCAAATCTGCATATCAATCCTTCATCTAACTCAACAGGTTCTCCACCGTCATCCACACAGTCCATGCCTGTGTAACCTCCCTCAAGAAGACTTCGGTCAAAATCAGCAACTAACGTGGTATCTTCTTCCAGTTCCATATCGCATCTGGAGTCACTGCCAGCGCAAGGTCCATCGGACCATTCATCGAAAACCGTTCCTGTTGATGTGTCAAAATCGACTTCGAACTCTATTCCTTCACTGAATGTTTCTTCATAAACCGGGTCCTCGTTCGGAGTAGGAACTCCCTTGATATTAACATCATCAGGATGGTAGAATCGTATATTATCTATCTCAGCACCTTTTATGCTTTCATCTGACTTTTCTATGGTCAGATCAGCTGATTCACCGATCACGACTTCGAGTTCCTTGTCTTCCTCAGTACTAACCCCGCAGCTTTCTGGATTTACCCTTAGACCGTGGTCTCCTTCACAGGGACCTTCCGTCCATCTATAAACAAAAGAATCATCGTCCGTATTGACATTGACATCTAGACGTATTCCTTCCTCAACTTCTACCTCGAAAGGTGGCTCCGTTTGCTCATCTTCAAAATAATCTTCTTCATCGTACTCCTCGCCATACATTTCTTCATACATTTCTTCAAAGTCCTCGCCATACTTTGCTTCATAATATCTCCTTCGTCTTCTTTCTTCAAACGAAACACTATGTATCCTTGCATCTTCTGCACTGTCTTCGGAGATCTCAAGGCTTACAGTTGTTTTGTTTTCGGGAATGTCATCATATCTTTCCCAGCCTCT
>JALDAE010000031.1 GCA_022729335.1 Candidatus Nanoanaerosalina halalkaliphila | reverse complement strand
GGCTCGAATCTGGCTGACTCGTCCTCTTCTTTGATCATTCTCTCCAGAACTCCCCACCACGGCATCTTCGGGGAGTCACCGAATCCAGGGACGACCACAATAGGATCGTCAAACGATTTTTTGAGATCTCTTCCCATAATAGACTTCCTATGCCTTTTTTCCACTGACATATATTTATTCTTAACCGGGATCTCAAAAGTACAAACTGTTAAAAAAAATTGTTGTCATACAGTTTACAGCAATGGTCTTCGACAACCTCAAGGAATCAATAAAAGAATTCACAGGGCTGGCGGTGGCAGACAAGGAGGCGGTGGAAAAGCTTGTAAAGGACATTCAACGCGATCTTATAAGGGCAGATGTCGATATATCACTTGTAAAGGACTTGAGTGAGACAATAAAAGAAAGAGCTCTGGAACAGGATCTTCCAAAAGATCTTTCCAGAAAAGAACACGTTATCAACATTGTTTATGAGGAGCTTTCATCCATCCTTGGGGAGGAAAAGGCTGAAATAGATATAAAACCGAAAAGGATTCTGATGATAGGTCTTTTCGGAGCAGGTAAAACCACCACAACTGCAAAGCTTGCTGATTTCTACAGGAAAAGAGGTTTGAAACCTGGTCTTATTGCGGCGGACGTCCACAGACCTGCAGCCTATGAACAGCTGGAACAAAATGCAGAAAAAGCCAAGGCAGAGTTCTACGGAGAGAAAGACGGTGATAATGCCGAAAAGATAGTTAAAAAGGGTCTGAAGGAGTTATCGGACTGTGATGTTGTTATAACCGACTCCGCAGGACGTGACTCGATGAACAAGGAGCTCGAAAAGGAGTTAAAAAACATAGAGAAAGCTTTCAAGCCCGATGAAACGATACTTGTTGTACCGGCGGACATAGGTCAGTCGGCAAGGGAACAGGCAGAGACTTTCAACAATGCTGTAGGCATAGACGGAGTTATCGTCACCAAGATGGATTCTTCAGCAAAGGGAGGAGGAGCTCTTAGCAGCTGTGCAGCTGCAGATGCGGAGATAAAATTCATAGGTACTGGCGAGGGAATAGGAGATATCGAGGTCTACGATCCCGAAAGTTTTGTTTCTGATTTGCTGGGAGTGCCCGATCTTTCCAACCTTCTTGAAAAGGCTAGAGAGTCCATAGATGAGGAACAAGCCAAGAAGATGCTTGAAGGTGATTTCACTTTACAGGACTTTTACGAGCAGATGGACCAGATGTCGAGCATGGGAGGTTTTGACAAGATACTTGACAAGCTTCCTTTCGGCGACAAGCTACCTGACAACGTCATGGACATGCAGGAAAGACAGTTGAAGAAATACCGGCACATAATGGACTCCATGACAGATGAAGAGATGGCTGATCCAAAACTTATCAATTCCAGCAGGGCTGAAAGGATTTCAAAGGGTTCCGGCACGGAGAAAAAAGATGTGAGACAGATGATCAAGCAGTACAGGCAGGCGAAGAACATGATGGACAAGTTCTCCGGTAAGAACATGAGAAGAGGCAACATGAAAAAGATGATGCAGCAGCTTGGTATGAGGTAACCGGCCTAAATTTTTGTTTCTCTCAAAAAACTTTCCTGGACATCTTGAAAGCAAAGGACCCTCCTACAAGCATCACGAATCCATAGGTCGAAAGCCTGTAAAGAAGTACAGCGGCAGATGACACCGAAATAGGTATATTCGCTATGAAGACAAGCAAAAGGCTAAGTATAAGCTGTTGGCTTCCAAGACCACCCGGCAGAGGAAGGAAAAATCCCAGACCTGCCATCGGGAGTATGAATAAAACGGTGAAAAAACTCGGCTGAAAACCCAGGGCGGCGATGAATGCGTAGAGGGAAAGCACGTCAAAGAACCTTGAAACATGGGATATGAACACGGCCTCTGTGACGGTTCTCTTGTTGGAGAAAGCGAACTCGATTGTCTCGTAAAACCTGTCAACCTTTTCGTGCATATTTCCGCTCCCCGAAATCTTCAGGTTATCCCATTTAAGAGTTATAAACCTGATGAAGAACAGTACTACCTTCCTCAAGTATACAGCGCCTTTCTTTACAGCGTCCTTGAGATGCCATGTAACTATGAAAAACAGTATTATCACTATAGAAGGTATCAGTATGAATGCAGAAAGGATGGATATAATGGGCCGGGAATGATATAAAAACAGGAAGTATCCAAGACCCACAAGAGACATGGTTAGGAATGGTATCGATATCATGATATCCGAAGAAAAAATAGATCCCAGCTTCTTCTCGTAATCAACATCGTGTTCTTTACTAATTATATATGCTATGAGCGGTTCTCCGCCTGCAATCCCCAAAGGAGTTATACCATTAGCGAATGCACCTGCGTAGTAATACTTGAAGAGTTCGAAAACATTATAACTGTAATCAAATTTATCAAAGACAACTTTCCATATGAAACCTCTTGTTATAGTTGCTGTTATACCTGCCAGAAGTCCCAGTGACAGAAGAGTGCTGTCAGCCCCGGCTATAGCAGAAAAAACATCTCCCCAGCCCACGTAGGTGATAAAAGCTACGAGTATACCCGCTCCAACAAAAAGGTTAAATAGAATCCTCTTTAGAGAATCTTTCATAAAGATCCCTCAGAATCAGTTGAACTCGGTTGTGACCGAGTGAGAGTTCTCCTCAAATTTCTTGTCCTTTGCCTCGTATGTTATCTTTGCTTCAGGCAGATTTATCGTTCCTTCAACTCTTATCCTGGGTTTTAGATTGTAAACAAAGATTCTTTCTTCATCAGGCTCCATTTCGGAAATGTTCCAGACTATCCTTGTGCCCTCATCGTTCTTCTGTATCCTGTCAGGTTTTTTGGAATCAAACTTGTTAACAAGAGCTGCTATGCCCGGAACAAAATCTTCTACCTTTGCGTTCTCTATCTTTCTGCCTGTATTGTTCCTGACCCTTACATTAACACTTATTGATTTTTCTCCTTTTTTGACAAATTTGACGATCGAGACACTGTGAAGCTGCCTGTAAACTATAAGAGCAACAACCACGATTATCAGTACAACTATGATCGCGGACCAGTAGTTCTTTGAATAGCTCACTGATTCAATTCCTTCTCTCTCAAGATTCTCCACATTCCACAAAAGATTTCTCTCACCATCTATTTCTTCAACAACATCAGGCTCCCTCTCAAAAGTTACAAAGGGCATTCTGAACCACTCAACAGATGCGGAAAGATTGGCTGACTCAATAACTGTGTTACCTGTGTTCTTGATTGAAAGATTAGTTCTCTCCCATAGGAAACCATCCTCAAAGGAACTGTCTTTTTCATATCTCTCCATCTCGTTCACTCTAACTGTCCCGCTCTTGCTCTCTATAACTTCTCCCGTATCAAACTCCTTTATCTCAACAAGAAGATCGTAATCCCCGGCATCAAAATCAGATATATCAAAAGTGGTTGAAACAGTTGTCTCGTCCCCGGATTCCAGTTCAGAGACCGCCTCCTCATTCAGGACATCACCAAGCGTAAAGTCAACCTTGAACGTATTGGCATCATAGTCCTCCTGTACCACGTTTATGAAACTGATCCCTGTTTCTACAGCTTCATCAGGATCGTAAGAAGACTTCGGAGACTGAAAGTCCGTAACAAGCAATACCTCATCCCTTCTTATCCTAAAAGTTATCAACTGGGAGAACTTGTTTTCAGGTTCTGCTGCAGGGAACACCAGTATTTCCGGTCCTCTGTTTCCCGCTACAATTTCCTCGTCTTCACTTAGCTCAACATAAAGAGTCGAAACATGAGATTCACCGGGTTCAATCCTTACATAAGAACCATCAAGGTAGTACCAGGAACCATCTGTTGCGGTACCTGTATTGTAATCAATCCTGAAAGTTTTGCTCTCGTTAAAATTGTTGGTAACGTTTATCCTAAACTCTCCTACATCTCCCCTTGTGGGATAAATCTCGGTCTGAACATCCTCTATCTCAACATCGAATCCATCGGAAGCTACCGAGGTAGTGACTAAAAGGACTCCGAACACAAAAAACATCAGAAGTTTTCGGTACTTATCCATAGTTAAAAGATAGACACACAAGTTAATAAATCTAAAGTCAGGTCGAACAATTGATTTCTTTCATGCCGGTAAACAACATATAATTAGTCAAAAACCATGAGTACCTATCCGGGAGTCTTAAATATGCTAACTGCTTCAAGGCGTTTAAACTATTCATTCAATATTCTGTTTTCTGGTTAATAACTGATCAAATAACTCTGAAAAGAAGCTCAAGTTTTAACCAATTCCAACATTATCCTACATAAGTTTTTAATACTAAAAAATCAATTTAATTTTAAAATGAGTGACTTAAGCGAAGAAATAATCAAGATAGGTAAAGAATACATAGGTCTTGGTGCCGAATCCTATCTGAAGAGACAGTGCAAAAATCATCTGGACAAAAACCTTGATAAAGTGGAGAAAAGTGACCTGGACGATCTGGCCGACTGGGTGGAAAAAAAGGCCTCGCTTGTAATGGACGAGGACGATGTCTCAGAAATGGCCAAAGAAATAGAAGATCTTCGGTACAAAACTATCTAGAATTCTAAAAAAATTATAAAAAAACCAGGATTTTACTCCTGGTCTTCTTTCTGAAGGACCTTGATCGTTCTCATCAACCTGTTGAACGAATCACCTAGCTCTTCTATCTCATCTCCCGTGTCGATCTTCAGGTCTTCACTCTTTTCTCCCTTGCTAATCGATTCTGCCTTGTCCTTGAGATCCTTTATCGGATCTGTGATTTTCTTCGAGAAGTAAAAGCTGATCAGAACCACTAAAACCATGAATCCTATCACTAGGAATATGTAGTTGGTTCTCTCCTGACTAACCTGCTCCGCGATTCTACCAGAAAGCGACTCATATTTCTGGCTGATCTCTTCGTTCATCTCTATGGTGTTTGTCTCTATCAAAATTTCAATTCCTTGAATCGGTTCTTCAACTTCTTCCATAGGCCTGGAAACTCCAACACTCCATTCGTTAGTTTCCATAGGTCCGTAGGCCACATAGTACATCTCACCATCTATCTCTGCAATTTCTAATCCTTCGTTGTTCTGAACCATATCGGAAGCAATTTCTCGTAGTCCTTCATCCACTTCTTCGTCTTCAGCAAGGTTCAAACCTTCAAAAGTTCTTTCACCTAGCTCTGTCAGTTCTTCGTCTCCTTCACCCATTCCCGGATAGACAACTGCCTCGCCTTCCTCATCCAATAGGAAAGCAAATCCGGGATCAATGTCAAGCAGATCTTCCTGCATCGTATCAAGATAGACATCCAGACCAACAATCGCTACAAGTTCATCATCGACCATCACAGGGTTTGAAGCGGTTGTGGTCAGATCACCGGTTGTTGCATCGATATAAGGTGTTATCCATGAAACATCCATTTCGTCCTCGGCAAGGGTGTACCAAGGTCTTTCAACCGGAGAAAACGAATCAAAATCTTCTAGTACCGGGTTGATGTTTGTCGATGTTAGAACCATGTTAGTGGGTGTTGCAATATATGCAAAATCAACAAACGTGCTCTGATCCTCTATCTCTTCGAACAGGTCAGAGGTATGGCTCAAACGGTTTATATCACCTTGGTGCTCGTCTCTGAGTTCTTCTTGATTTTCGGGTCCAACCCATATACCCGCTCTTTCCATCTCTGATTCGGAACCAGTGGAATAAGACTCCCATTCCCTCTCTATATAGTTAGATGTCAAAACAAGCTGATCCTCCACTGACATCAAAATCTCGGAATAACGATCTATCTTGTCGTCTCTGGTCTGGACAAGCTCGTTTTCAACCATCTCTTCCAGGTTTTCCCTGGTCTGAGAGGTAACTGTATCCCTAAGTTCGTCGGAGTGATCCTCAGTAACCATCTGTATCTCGGATATGGATTCAAGAACCTCGTTCTCGATTGAATCAAAAGTGTTTAGGCTCGAATAAGAAATCATGATAGCAGGTATTATCACTACTACCAGCATTATTATCAAAAATTTGTATGTTAGCGAAAGTCCTTTTCTTGTGTACATTATTACTGATATATTATTTCTTCGTATCCGTATATAAAATTTTTATTAAACAAATTTTAAGTTTAAAGACTTTAACTCTATAAAAATCAAGTTAAATACATAGCTAAATACATTGCAAGAAACAAAAAGTTGGCAGGTCCCGGATTTGAACCGGGGTCCAGGCGTCCCAAACGCCCGATGATAGTCCACTACACCAACCCGCCATAACACGAACAGGATAAAAAGTAACTCCCAGAGTTTTAAATATTGTGTTCCTACCCAACAAAGTCAAAAAAATCTCTGGCAGATTCTTCAACGGTTTCAACCATATCTCTCTTGCAGTAAACACTTAAAGATGTATTTTCCCAAACTGATTTCGAAATCGAGGAACATATATTTGATATATCGCTCAGACCAACTATCTCGTTATCCCTTAACACATCAACTTTAACCACGCTTTTCTTGGGTATCGGCGGCACATCCACGACCAGGTTCTTTACATCAACACCGGCTCCCTCCGCTATACTTTCCTCGATATCCCTCTCAGTACCGACCTCTTCTATAACATTTCTAAGTTCTTCCCTGCTTAAAACCGTGTTATCAAGTTCGAAAGCCGGTTTGAATACTCTTCTGTTATCCAGGCATTCGTTCAAAAATCTTGCTCTGTCGTTTTCGGTATTTCTCAGCCGGTACTTCAAATCAATATCATCCATGTAGGCTATCTTTTCAACTCCCAGATCTTCGGATTCCATCAATTCCTCAATAGCTCTCTCCATCATCTTTTCAGCTCTCATAACAGCTCTGTGCATATAAACTGTGGGAGTCATAAGGTATCTGGCGGTGAGAAGACCCTCGAGTGCGGGTTTGAATTTTTCCTTGAACACCAGTTTCCCCTCCCTAAAAGTGGCGGCCCTCATGATTGTCTCGTCGTCTATAACTCCATGGGCAACGCCGGAGTAATGGGCATCCCTCATGAGATAATCCATACGATCAATATCTATATCTCCAGCTATTATCTGCCCTAGCTCTCCTTCCCCTTCAATCAAAGATATTACTTTCTCCGGGTTCACTCCGTGCTCTTCAAGGACTTCAGAAACCGATTCACGCCTGATTTTTTTCTTTGAAAAATCTTCATGAGACATTCCCTTCTCCAAAAATATTTCTTCACTTGTGTGTGAAAAAGGACCATGACCGATATCATGAAGCATAGAAGCAGCCCTGAGATGTTTTCTAGAACTGTCATCAATATCAAGGTATTCCGCAAACTTTCCGGCAAGATATGTTGAGCCAAGGGAGTGTTCAAACCTTGTATGTGTAGCCGATGGATAAACAAGATTCGAAAAACCTAGCTGTTTTATTCTCCTAAGTCTCTGGAACTCTTCTGTGTCAAGGATACTCATCTCAAGGCCATCAAGCTGTATATAACCGTGTATAGGGTCCTGAATTAACATGCCATAGCCTTTCCTTTTAAATTATTTAAAACTATTTAAACCGTGTCGGTGGAGTTAAACAGAAAAAGGATTAGATTAACAATCATAAACCAAAACAGGGGTATCACTAGGATTTATAAAGGTAGTGTGGTAATGTGGAAATGGAATTTAAAATGTCACAAAACATCCTGGACAGACCGGTGAACAGAAGACACGTTGACCATTCATGGTTCAACCTAGTGTCAAATATGTTCACGGTGCTTTTCTGTTCTCTCATTATCGGGAGAACCTTTAAGTACCTGTAAAAAGTCTGTTACCAGGATGTTTTCTCGTTCTTGGCTGACTGATGGGGAAGCATTCTGGGAGAGACTTTGCACTGTGCTGTCGGGGATGCCAGAAGGTGTAAAAAAATGATGGAAACCCTATCGTACGGCGAAGAAGATCTTGAGGAAGAAGTCCTCATAGAAAGGCAAAACCAGATACTAACGGATGGAGAGTACAAGGAAGACTCCATCCAGGGAATGTACGAGGACTGGAAGAATAATTTCAAGCCAGGAGCCCTTGCACTCAAGGAAAAGTTCCCCGAAGTACTGGAAGAGGACAGCTATCCCGTGGAAGAGGAAGCCTTCTGGGAGTATATGAAAACAGGTGAAGAAACAGGTCAGTACCAGCCATTCGCCGCAGCAGCTGTAACCGCCAGAGAAAATGACCTGTCGGAAGAACTTTATGAAGAAGCAGTTTACAGATTGGGAAAGAACACAACAGGCATGGAACGGAAAACAGTTGTGGAAGAGACTTACGGAATAGAGGTAGACGAGATAAGGGATATTCTTTCAACAAAGAGGAAAGAAGAAAAGACCTATCCCGGAAAAAGGCCGGAGCCGGCGTACTAGACCGGGATCGTTTACCCTTCCTTCTTTTTTCTTTTTCTCCGGAACATTCATTTGAAAAAAAGAGAAACTTATTTACAAACATTTTACTTCTTTTTTATAACATTATTTAAATTCATAAAATAACTTTTCAAAGGTT
>JALDAE010000046.1 GCA_022729335.1 Candidatus Nanoanaerosalina halalkaliphila | reverse complement strand
CTCTATCTTTTCCTTGTTTTTTATATCGTCGATAGCCGAGCTTGTTCTTACAGCAAAACTTCCTTCAAAACTTATATCTCCAGTATCCAGGTCTTCAATTTTACTGAAAGTCTTCAGCACTTCGGAAACTTCTTTTGTGTATGCTAGTCGACAAAATTCTTTTGTATCTGAACTGAACTTTACAGCAGTACCAAAATTTTCAATCAGTTCATAAGCATTTGAGTCTGCCTCTAGAACTGACTTTAGTTCTGCAAGAGGTAGTTTTTCATGGATGCCTGAAAGCACCGCTATCTTTGTCATAAACATTAGTTTAATATCAATGTTTTACAATATAACGAACCACGGGATGAAAAGAAAAAACATCTACATATCTCTGATTTTTATAACCAGTCATATGCTTGGGTTACTTGCAGGGCTCAAGAGTTTGACGGTTCCGGTTACAGGCGCACCTGAAGGAGTTGCCCAGGACCCTATTTCAGGGGTTTATCTTCTTTTAATGATCGGAGTTGCAACAGGCCTTATGCTACTTCTGCTCAAATTCAAGAAGAATTTCCTGATAAGTGCATGGTTCTACTCCGCAATATTTCTGACAATGCTTGTTTTCTTCTCAGTATTTGTCTCAGCGCCTTTAGCAATCGCAATTACACTTACACTTTTCCTTACCAGGTATTTCACGGATGAACTTGGTCTAAGAAATATTATAGACATGTTTTCCTTTGCAGGTGCGGGTGCTCTCTTCGGAACAATGATAGGTTTCGTACCGGCTCTCATCTTCCTGTTCGTACTGGCCATATATGACATAATATCTGTTTTTGTCACAGGTCATATGATCGATCTTGCAAAGGGTGGTCTGAGTACTGACACGTTTATGGGAATAGTTTTTGCGGATGAAGAAATACCTGATGAAACAGAAGCCAAAGATATGGAAGTTCCGGAGAGTTCTGAAAGTGAAGGAGAGGTCAAAGAAGCAGGAATTAGCATAGTAGGTGGAGGAGACGTCATCGCACCTATGATTTTATCCGTAAGTCTTCTGAAGAATTTCCCATTGTACTCCTCAGTGATGACTTCTCTGGGTAGTGTCGTTGGTTTACTGGTACTTATGAACTACAAGTCGGAGAAACAGTTCCTTCCCGCCATACCAACTGTGGCAGGTTTCGCCGTCTTAGGTTTCCTCCTGTCTTTACCCTTGGTAATTTTTATTTGATTTTTACTAGTATGGAAATCTTTTGACGTTACCGCAATTATCACAAGTAATTATTTTCCGACTGTGCTTCGAGTTAAGTCTCACTCTACAGTTCTCCCCGGGTACAAGAAAACTCCCGCATTCCTTGCAAATCCTCCTGCGGAACTCTGCAGGTAGAGATACATTATGTTTCATCCCTATATCTCTGGCTATTTCAATATACCTGTCGGAGTATCTGCTATCTATATTGAACATTTTCTTTGCTTCTTCAAAAAGAACCTGAATCCTCTCCCTTGCTATTTCTTTCATCTTTTTTTTGGAGACCATAAAATCACAGGGGTATTTGATCAAAGTCTGAACTTGTTCCAGAACTTGAAGGATGAAACACTTATTGTTGCTGCACCGGCCAGAAAAGCAAGTTCCGATACTGTATTCAGTACAGAAATGTCCGTGTTGAAATACAACGCAAGCAGAAAACCGGATAACCCTGTAACTAATAAACCAGCGTACATAATCTTCCATTCAACTGAGCTTTCTCCGCCAACGAACTCCTTGTGGAAAAAATACATCAGACCTGATGAAACCACAAAAAAGACGGAACTTGCCACGGCTATAATAAATTCTACGAACATCAGTACTCACCTCCTCTGGCATCTATGAATCCTTTTCCAATTCCGGCAAGGATGATTATACTTGATAGCAATAAAAGAGTTGGAAATATCATAGAAAGTTCTATCTGTACGTACTGTTCAATAACCACTTTTGTGAAAAAAGAGACGGCTGTCAGGACAAAACCTGCGGAGATTAACTTCCAGGCAAGTGGCGCATCATCTATAAAAAATTCTTGTCCATATCGGTAAAAGAAAAAAGCAGATGCTAGGAACAAAATACCTGAGATTGCATTAGTCACAACAGTCAGCGCCATTTCCAACACCGATTAATTGGTTCTTTGGAACTTTTAAGTATCTATCCATCTGCATCTTAATCTTACATCAATTCAAGTTGCTCCATCAGCAGATATTTGAAAGTTATCAAAAGTACAGGGCCTATAATAAGTCCTTTTACACCAAAAACAAGTACTCCGGACATAAAACCTATCAAAAAGACGAGGTAGCTTTCATCAATTTTTGAAGCTCCAAGATACGGCAGGATAAATGCTTCTGGAATCACGGCGAGGAAAAATATTCCAAACATGGTAAGCCAGAAAGCGAACCATGTCTCACCCATGACAAAATAGTAGAAAATGATAGGGATCAGAAACACAGCTGATGTGAAACCTCTGAAAAATGCTGCTACACCAGCTCCAATAGCAAAAAACCAGAAAAATGGTAGAGGATGACCTAGGAATATTAGACCAATAACATAAAATCCTGTAGCTGCAATAGCCATTGTGATAAGTGAATAAGTACCGTAAACGACGAATACATCTTTTAAAAGCTGTTCTACGAATTCAATGATTTCTTTTAGAAATTTCTCGTCCTCTTTATCCATACGTTCGACCAATGTCAAAAACACTTCATAGGCTTTTTCACCATCCCTGTAGACAAAAAATACTACCAAGAAATATATCAATGCATTTATCACCAAAATATGAGCGTTAGAAACAATGTCGAACACCGTTGATCTTATATTGTTTTCAACCATTGTCACTCCATCGGATACATACTGGGAAAGTGCTTCTAATTCATAGGTAGCCAGGAAACTTTCCAATGCATCTGTTGCTCTTTCAGATAAATTGATAATTTCTAAAGTTACAAGAGAAGCTCTAGTTACAACAAAATACAGACCTCCAAAAACTATCAGGACAATTGAAAGAGATAATAAAACTGCTACAATCTTCTTGTTGAACTTTTCCCCCAGACGATTGATAAGAACCTTCAGAGCGTAAGCGGTAATAACACCAAAAAATATGGCGTCAAAGAAAGGTGTGATCAGATAAATGGATATTGCCGCCAGGGCTCCTAAGATTACTAGTTCAAGCTTATCCATTGTACATTTATTGAACAGGTATGTTTATCAAAATTACTTGGTACTGTTCAAAATATGCTTGGCAAACTACTTTTTTTGTTTGTGGTTGTTCCGGTTCTTGAGATGTATCTACTTTTTGAAATAGGTACTGCGCTGGGTATCGGAAACACTGTGGCTATAATAGTTGTTACAGGCCTTATTGGGACTCTTTTGTACAGAAGTCAGAGCCAGGTAAACATCAAAAAGATTATTAAAACCGTGCAGCAGGGTATATTCCCTGACAGAGAAATGTTTGACCATCTCCTGATCATAATAGGTGCTGTATTACTTATGACGCCGGGCGTACTCACAGACATAGCGGGTTTCTTGCTTTTAATTCCATTCACGAGACCAAAAATCAGGAAAGGTTTGAAAAAATATTTCAAGAGAAAGATGGGAGGAAATATGAAGGTTAAAACGATTCAACCTTCATAAAAAGCCTTTGAAGCTCTAAATGTGTGGAAAATGTCTACCTTGGAGCTTATTTCATAAGGAGAGTGCATACTTAGAAGAGGGAACCCCATATCAACTACATCTGATCCTCTCCTTGATAAAAACTTGGCAACGGTTCCTCCTCCACCCTTATCAACCTTTCCAAGTTCTACCGGGTGGAAAGGTATCTCTTCTTCGTTGAAAATCTTTCTTATTTTTCCTACGAATTCTGCGTTAGCGTCGTTCGCCCTGTACTTGCCGCCTGAACCCGTAAACTTTACAAATGCGACTCCCTGACCAAGATTTATAGAGTTCTTTTCATCGTGGACGTCCTTATACGTAGGATTAACAGCTGCAGATACGTCCATTGAGAGAGCTTCAACGCTGTCAAAGAAACTATAAACTCCTTCATGGTATCTTTCGTCCCCTGATTTTTCTAGCAGCTTTGAAACAGATTTTTCCAAAAAAGTGCTCTGTATCGATGTGTTTCCCTCGCTCCCTATCTCCTCCTTGTCAAAGAAGCAGGCCATAGTTGTTTTATTAGTCTCGGAATCGAGGAAAGATTCAAGAGATACAAAAGAATGACCTCTATCATCCTGTCCATATGCCGCCACCATCGATCTGTCAAATCCAAGATCTCTTGGTTCCACTGCTGGAACAGCTTCCAGTTCTGCGGACATCAGGTCCTCCTCTTCAAATCCGTATTCGTTCTTGAGATGCTGAAGCACCTTTAGTTTCACGGCTTCTTCTTCACCTTTTTCGAACGGGATATTGCCTGTTATGATGTTTAGTTCCTCTCCCTCTATTGCATCCTTGAGCTCTTTTTTCAGCTGGTCTTTCCCAAGGTGAGGAAGAAGATCAGGCACCAAGAAAACAGGTTCTTCTTTGTCTTCGCCTATATTAATAGTGTGTTTGTTACCTTCTTTATCGATCACAGTCCCATGGATTGCCAGAGGAAAGTTGGTCCACTGATATTTCTTTATACCTCCATAATAGTGGGTATCTGCCAGACAAAGATCGTTTCCTTCGTACAGAGGTTTTTGTTTAAGATCTAATCTTGGAGCATCAAGATGAGAAAGGGTCATCCTGACGTCTTCAAAGTCTTCACCGACTTTGACCAGTACCACCTGTTTGTTGCGGTTCTTGAATATTATTTTGTCTCCTTCTTCCACTTCTTCTTTTCCATCGATATCTCTAAAACCTTCTTTTTCAGCTCGATTTACTATGTAATTGTATGCCTCTCTTTCTGTTTTCGCTTTTTCCATAAATTCCTTGTAGTCCTCAGCCATTTCAAAAACGTCTTCTCTGTCCGCCTGTTCCCAGGTAGATTCTTTTTTAAAAGAAAGTTCTTCTCTAAGTTTTTCAGCTTTAGATTTTTCATCACTCATTCTAGAAACACCTGTACGATTCTTGTAAATCAAGGTTTAAACCGGTTACCCAAGCCTCAAATCCAAAAGACTTATAACAAACAATGTTTATTTGTTATTTTATGATAACAAATAATGATGACGATCTATT
>JALDAE010000035.1 GCA_022729335.1 Candidatus Nanoanaerosalina halalkaliphila | reverse complement strand
TTAACTTTTCCAGAACCTTTTGAAGTTCTTTAACACCTTTTTCAAGATTTTCTGTGGATGACGAGAATCTGTAAACGTCTAACCCCTCATTTTTCAGACCTTCAGCTACTTCCTTGTTGTGAGGATGCTCTCTGCCTCCTCTTCCAGGAACCAGGACTGCAATTTTTTCCGATGAACCACTGGAACGTTCTATTTCGTGTTTCATAATTTTTTGATTTGTTCTTTTATAATCCGAATACACTTATAACCGCGTCAAGAAGCCCTCCGTCTTCGTCAGTGTCTTCCTGTTCTCCATCCTGTTCAACAGTTTCTTCTTCATCGCCTGTGAAAAGATCGATAACACCGCTCATAATACCACCTTCTTCTTCCTCCACAGTTTCATCTACGGTTTCTTCACCATCAACCTCCTGTTCCTCTCCGGATTCTTCAACTGTTCTGTCGTCTTCTATTTCCTGGCCGTTTTCATCGGTATCTTCGTGATCGGTTTCCGGTGTTTCATCCTCTACATGCAAGAACTCTATTTCTAATGAATCATATACATGGTAATCGTCCTCGTCAAACGGTAAAACAACCTTGAGAGTTTCGACTTCTCCCTCCTCGACTCTTGGAAGGTGGTCGATATTAACAGTGTCTCCATCAAGCTCGTAACCGCCTTCACCAACCCTGTAAAACTCTTCTTTGTAATAGATATGTGGAGAAAATCCCTGAACCTCGTCAAGGCCTTCTATTTCCAGGTCCAGAGGTGTCTCTCCTCTGAGATCTCTTTCAACAGTTACGGTTTCCTCCGGTTCCTCCCCGTTTACAGAAACTATCTCGAACTCGAGCTCTTCAGGCGGATCACCAGGTCCTTCTTCCCTTTCAAAGTCTTCTTCTTTGATAACCTCAACATCTTTTTCAAACAGTAAATCCCTTTCATCACCGCTTTCATGAACTATCTCAAGTCTCTGCTCACCTTCATCCACATCAACATCGCTTCTAGGCCTAACATCATCATCGTGATCCTCTATGATCGAGACTGTCTCACCTTCGATTGTGATCCTGAAGCCCATATCCGGAAACTCGGGGCCATCGATCTCTACGGGGAACGGTTCACGCGAAAGAACAAGTTCTTCGAGGTCTTCCGCTGGTTCTCCCTGCAAAGAAACAACTTCGAATTCCTCTGCATCTATTGTATCGCGTCCATGGACCTCTCCAGGGTCCAGTTCAACATCGACAATATCCACCTCTGTCTCTGCCAAAACCGTTTTCTCCTCTTCTTCATGAACAATACTCAGGGTTTTTTCTCCTTCTGAGATACCCGAATCGGTTCTTGGCCTGAAAAAATCTTCCTCTCTCATAACACCGATTAGTTCTCCATCGAGTTCGACCTGCAGATTGTACTCTGTCACGTCGATTCCCTCGAGCTCGACATCGAATTCACTGTTATACCTGACCTCTAACTCATTAACCTCTTGAGCCTCTTCTCCATCCAAAGTATCAAAGACAACATCTTCAGGTTCCACATCAGGACCTAACCCCCTTTGTAGATCAACTTCTGTCACATCAACTTCTGTTTCCCCTATTTTGTAACTCTCGCCTCGGCTCTCCCAGAGCAGCTCAAGTGAGTGCTCACCCTCCGAAACATCAGCATCTGACCTGGGTCTAATATCTTCATCAGGCTTTTCCATCATGCTTATGGTTTTTCCATCTATTTCAACGTTTAGAGGAACTTCCATCTCTTCCAAACCTTCCAGCTCAATACTGAATGTGTCACCAGCAGTTAGATCTAATTCATTCACCTGATCCGCATCCTCGCCGTTTATTTTTGAAATTTCAACGTCTTCAGGATCGTAAACAGGGCTGTCAGGTCTATCTTCATCGTCATCATCTAGATCAACTTTTGTGACATCTACTTGTGTTTCCGCAAGAACTCTTTCATCTCCCATGTAATCTAGAATAATTTCAAGTGTCTGTTCTCCCTCTGAAACCTCTGAATCTGTTCTTGGCCTCAATTCGGTTTCAGGTTCCTCTATACGCGTCAAACTCTCTCCACCAATCTCTATACTGGGAGGTCTGTCGAAATCATCCACTCCTTCCAGCTCCAAACTAATAGGTTCTCTAGAAATCTCCAACTCGTTAATCTGGTCCGGGTTTTCCCCGTTTAAAGACACGATTTCGATTTCCCCGGGAACTATATCCTGGGCGGTAGCTGTTTGGAAAGAAAGAATTAACAAAAAAGACACCAGTACTACCTGGGCAAATTTTGGTTTCATAAAATTTATATAAAACTTTGTTTTTTTAAGTATTTGTTCAACTTGTAAAAATTATATGCTGCCGTCCGGGTCCTTGAGACTCCAGTAATTCGCGATATTTGATGTATCTTTTTTGGAACGCTCACATTTTTCCGTAACGAATAATTCAAAATCCAGGTTTTCAAAACCATTTTTTATTTCTGTATAAGCAATATATGATATTTCGGAATTCTTAGAATGATACATAACTTCATCAGCAATATCATATATCATCTTCGACTTTTCTGAATCCTCTATTTCTTCGTTGATATCGTTGTAATTTACCACTCCTATACTTGCTCCGAATTCTTTGTATTCATTATCCATCCTTTCCCAAATCTCGAGTTCTTGCAAGTCGCTACACATTCTCTCTGTGAACTCCAGAGAACCTTTTATATCTGTTTTTTCAAGTAAAACAGCAAATTCATCACCTCCCTGCCTGAATGCGTTTTCATAATTTCTTATATTGTTGTTTAAGTAATCAGATACTTCTCTCAAAACCTTGTCTCCATAGCTATGTCCATAAGTATCGTTGATATATTTGAAGTTGTTTAGATCCATTACTAAAAGGCTGAAAGGTTCCTCAAATCGTTCTGTTCTTTTTATGTTTTTTTCCAGTTCTTTTTTGAGTTTTTTATGGTTGTATAAACCTGTCAGACATTCTCTATCAGCTTCATCTGCTTTTTTAGTATATTTTTCGCCAAGTTTGGAGATCAATCTATCAGTCTTGTTTTTTCTCTCGATTAATTCCATAGAAAACCTCTCAAGTTCTTCCTTCGACATATCTTTCAAAAGCGATAAAGCTTTCTCATTGTTTTTTTCATAGATAGACCCGTTTTTTTTTATTTTTTCATTCTTATCAGGACATAGATCTTTTAATTCCTGTTCTTCTCTGTGATAAGATTTTTCCTCCATATAGATCACTCTTTTCGGTTATTATAATTTCCTAAACATTATATAAACTACTTTTTTATTTTGAAGAATTATTGAAAGTAAACTCTTGTTTAAAAAAATAGAATGAAGGGTTTCAAAACCGTTCTTTTAGATATCTCTGGATTTGTATAATCAGCTGAATACTATATTTAGTTCTTGTTCATCAGGTTCACAGTACATAAGTACCTCGTTCAATTCTTGATCAATTATCTCAGCTCTGACCTGTCCGGGTTCGTATGCCGCCATTTTTTCCTCCGGCAGAGGACTGAATACATCTTTTTCTATATCTCCGATGATCTCAAGTTCTTCGAGCTCTTCAGGCGAAGATTCTCCTCTGTGTACAAATCCCTGTACAGCTCCACATGTAAGCTCGGACTGCATCTCGCGTTTAACCTCTTCATCTACCAGAGGACTTTCAAAATCAACAGTATCATGAGGAACTTCCATAAAAAAATCGAATTTAACTTCATCGTGGTTCAAATCAATTCTGATAGAATATTCGTCCTCTTCAAAATTCATTGTTTCAATATTATCTCCAAGACAGCCTGTTAACAGTATCATAGAGGTAAAAACTAGGATAAGGACAATCTTTTTCATACAAATTAAGCATTGTGTTTGACAGCTTAAATAATTATGAGAAAAGATACAAGAAAAACAAATTAAATGTTGGTGACCATTTTTAACTGTGGAAGTAGAACGGAATCTTTCGATCGACGAGCTTTTTGAAAAGGTAAATGGATACGACCTTGTGTTTACTGCCGAGGCCTCTTTAATGGATGCACTCAATGTAAGAATTGACGAACCACTTCTTGAACCTTTTGCGACCACACCAAAGATATACACTCTTGGAAACAACCAGAACAAAGAGCTTCTTGGAGAAAGAGAGCTTTTCATAGAAATAGTGAAAAAAACAGGTATTCCCTGGAAGAAGGCTTCTCACATATTGGAGAACATTGTTGATTGCTGGAAGAAAACAGGTAGCCCTGAAAACATAAAAAAACACGGTATGTTTAAGCAAGAGTCAGTTGAAGAAATACTTGAGGTTATTAACTCGACAGAAAACCTATTTGGACACATGGAGGACGTGGATGTTGAAGAGGATAAGGAAGTAGCGGTCGTTAATTACCATCAGTTCAACGAACTGGATAAGAAAGTCTTACCGGAAAACTTTGACGAGATAGACGTATTTACAGGTGAAAAAACAAGTCTCCCAAAGTTCAAGGTTTTTGATTCAAAGAACGACATAGTAAGAGCCGTGAGAAACAACATAAACCATGAGAACGCTTTGGACGTGGCTGTTGTAATAGATAGTGGTAGTTCCTACTCAAAACTCGTTGAATCAGCTTTAAAATCTAGAGAGATACCTGTGATGCGAAAACAAGGCCTCTCAGAGGATGAAAGTTTGAGGACATTTATCAGGTTCTTGAGGCTTGCTATAAATTCGGATAGAGTTCTTGTAGGTAGATGCCAGCCGGTAATGAGAAAAATAGGGTTGGAGGTGCCCGTCGGAAAAAACAAGAGGTATCTTGGAAAAGTCGAAAACAAAGACGCCGAGGAGTTCAAAAACATCCTTGAGGAAGTTCGTGGTTCAACTGTCGGTGAAGCTCTTGAAATAATGGGGAAATATACGGATCTAAACCTCAAGAAAGAGTTTGAGGACCTCGGGATACTTGAAGACAAAATTTCTTCCGAGCTTGTCAACAGGCTGGAATATTACCTCAGTACATATACTGTGGAGGTAGAATCCTCTGGATCAGGTGTTTTACTCGCTGATGCAAAATCCTCTGCATACATAGATAGGCCTGTTGTGTTCTACCTTGGAATGGACATGGGCTGGACACCGGACATACCGGATAAGCCATGGATCAACCGAGAAAAGGAGGAAAAAACCAATTTCAGAGATTTCAAGGCGATGATACAGAACGGTGAACAGCAGCACTTCATGGTCCGGAACACCTCTGTCGATGGCGTCATAACCCCTTGCACATACTTCAATGAACTGACTGAAACAGAATTTGAAACTTTCAAAGATCTCGAACACAGGGAGTTTGGTTCAGAGTTAGAAGAAAAAAAGAAAGGTTTCGAAAAACATGAATTCAGAACAAGTACCGGAGAAATAGAAAAGATAAGCAAATCCTCCCTTGATAGGTTTGTTAAATGTCCCAGAGAGTTTTTATTTGATAGATTGACGGATACAGTTGAAAACCGTTATCTTGCAATGGGTAATATTCTCCACGATTTTGCGGAGTTTTATGTCAACCACGGGGAATTTGTCAAAAAAGAGGGCGAGGAAGTTTTCGTCGATATGATGCTGGATGAGATGAGAGGATTTGTTGATCCTCTCGAGATTGACATTCTGGAGACCAAGTTTTTCATGGCGGTTGAAAGGATCAGGGAATTTGTTGAGGAGTTTCTCGAGGAAGGTTTTGAGACCGGAGGATTCCGCCACGTTAATTTCCACGGAAAAAACGTTTTTGCCGAGAGGTTCGACAGGGAGATAGAAAAAGATATCACCGAGGTATGGTTCTCGGACAACGCCCTGGGGATGAAAGGAAAAGTTGACCTAATGCTTGACAGTGACCACATGGTTGACTACAAGACAGGTAAGATGAAGAAAGCTCACCGGGTAGTTGAGAATTCCTGCCTACAGGTTCTAGACGAGGAACCAAACTTTCAGGCCATGATGTATCTCGCATACCTGAGAAAGAAGAGACCAGGTGAAAAACTCAAGTTCACGTTTTTCCATATTTTTGAAAATCTAGATGAAGAGATGTCCGGAGAGACGGATATAGAGGATGACCTGGTGAACATAAAATACCATCCCGTGAGTTTTGAGGAGTTTGTAGGGACCAGGGATATGTTTGAATTTATAATGAAGAAGAAATACGGTGATGAAAAAGTTGGAGAGGGCTCCGCCCGTAGAAAGACCCTGGAGGTCAGGATGGATTACGATGATTACCAGGAATTTTTCCGGGAACGACAGATACCTTTCAGATTTGAGAAAGGAGAGATCGAGGGCTCGGAGTTTCTGGAGGATTTCATAATGTTCTGCTCGGAGAAAATAGGCGACAGATACAGTTATGTTGAAAAGGGCTGTGAATCGGCTTTGAAAAGAATAGTTGATTACGGAAGAAGAAACTACTTTAAAGAAGATCTGGACAGGTTTGAGGACTTTGTTGATAGGCAGATAAAACTTTTGAACCGCTTCAGAAAAGATAAGTTCCCTGTAAAGAATCCCGAACTTGATATAGATATAGACGAAGCAAGGCTTGACAAGGAGGATATGATACCAAAATGAGCGATATACAGCTGAACAAGAACCAGAAAAAACTTGTTAACAGTCATGAAGGTATTTATCTTGTGGATGCAGGAGCTGGAACGGGCAAGACCGCAACAGTTACCAGAAGATACGCCAAGATACTGGAAGAAAAAGATGTTGAGCCTAGAGATCTGCTGCTTTTAACCTTTACGAACAACGCTGCTGAAGAGATGAGGGAGAGAGTTATTAATTACTGCAGTTACGGTCTCAAGGAGCTGAGAGATGCTCCGATGGAAACGTTCCACAGTCTTTCAAAGGATATTATTTCCGAAAGAGGTTTCGAAACACCCGAATACCTAGGGATAGATGATACCATCACAGGATCCATAGATGTTTTGGAGAACAAGGTAATAGAGAGACAGAGGTTCAAAAATTTTCTGGAGGGATTCAAGGAGGAAAATCCAGGGTACAATGATTTTATAAGGGCTGTAAAGGATGAAAACGATATTTTAAATGTCATGAAGGAGCTAGCATCCCGTGGAATAGTGCCTGGGGAAAAAG
>JALDAE010000042.1 GCA_022729335.1 Candidatus Nanoanaerosalina halalkaliphila | reverse complement strand
ATTTTCAATCCCATTTTGCGCCATTCTCAAACCCTTCAAAAACCTTGTCAATTATCGAGAGAGATAGAGAAAACATTAGCAGGTTGTAATATCTGAACTTGTCCCTGAAAAACGACAAAACAATGTTGGTAAAGACAAGCAGGATCAGTAGAACAGGGTAGAAAACAAGAAGAAACACAGAGATAAAAAAGGCGTAGATCGGAAGGAAATAAATCATGAGCCTTCTCACCGGAAAAATAAGATAGGAGTAAAAGTTGAAATCTTTGAAAACGTCAAGGTTCTGGAAAGACGATTTTATGCTCATCTTGCATCTTCTGCGCATCATGTTGACATCTTCTTTAAGGTTTTCCGGTGTTTCCTCATTAACCTTTACATCCATGGGAGCTATACTTCTGAAACCGTTTTTTCTGAGCTGTACCGTCATTTCAAGGTCATCAACATATGCTTCTTCATCAAGTTCATCTAAAACATTGTTTTCAAAAAGTATGAACTTGCCATCCATGGAACAGACACTGTCCAGTAAGCTTTCACGATATCTCTGAACCCAGTCTTCTCCGTGGTACTGTTCCTTTCCCTTCCCAAACCATCCATCACATTCAACTTCACTGACAGCGGTTACAGCCTTTACATCTCCCTTAAGATATTTCAGAGCATTTTTTATAGAATCTTCATCTATAGTTATGTCGGCATCAGTAAAAAGAACGTATTCGGAATCGGATTGTTCAAGGCCGTGATTCAACGCCTTTATCTTGCCTTTCTCACCAATCTCCACCGTATCCACGTCGAATTCATTCGAGATTTCAACCGTGGAGTCCTCGGAACCGTTGTCCACCACTTTAACATCAAGCTTTTCCCAGGGATAATTTACCTTTTTCAAATTCTCCAGCTTTTTTCTGATGTTGTTCTCCTCGTTATATGTAGGTATAACTACAGAAATCTCGGGGAGTTCATCTAAATCCCGGGTATCGAACTCTGCGTCCCTTGTGAGGACTCTAACGATAAAAAAATAAAAAGTTATCACAAGGACTATGAGAAAAGAAAGTCCGGCCAAAGTTGCCAGTACATTGTAAATCATTGTCATCATTCAACTGAAAATACTTTTTATCCTTGTGTATAATATCTTGCTTCCGACCCTTGTAAGCCTGGCGAGTTCTGACAATGACCCCAGTTTCTTTAGCCTCAACAGTATGTAACCAGGCCTGAGATAATACTCGTGGTATGCTTCAAGAACCATCTCCTCCAGCTCCTCGTTTGAAAGGTCTGTCCAGGGTCTTGGAAGTCTGTGCTGGCTAATCTCCTGCCTTATCAATTTATCAAAGTAATCATAACCAAGTTCCTCAGTTATCTGGTCGTAGAGACTTGAACCCGGTTTCCCAGACAGCTTGAAGAACTGCGCATAATCAAGAGGAAGTTCCTTAGCAAACTCGATGGTCTCACGCATCTGTTCCTTTGTCTCTCCCTCATGACCAAGTATGAAGAAACCAATGGATTCTATACCTGCCTTCTTAGTTGCCTCTATAGCTTTCCTTGATTGTTCAAGCGTAATTCCCTTGTGTTCCGTGTCAAGTATCTCCTGACTGCCGGATTCGATACCATACATTATCAACCTGCAACCTGCTTCGGCCATTTTATCCAGCAGTTCCTGGTCCACCTCGTCAACACGCGCACGACAGGTCCAGTCAACATCAATACCTCTTTCGATCATGATATCTATTATCTCTTCGCTTCTCTCTCTGTTAAGAAGGAAATCCCTGTCGAAGATATCTATCTCCCTGATTCCAAGTTCTTCAACACAGTACTCTATCTCGTCAACAACGTCTTCAGGAGATCTCTCAGAATAACCCCAGTCAGCCATGTCGCAGAACTTGCAACTATACATGCAACCATAAGATGTTATGACAAGGGTGTAAGGGCTTTTTTTGGATGCCATGTGGTGGTAAAGAGAATTATCTATTGATTCACGGTCAGGCCATGGCAGTTTGTCAAGATCCTCCGTGTTTTCATCGGGTTTATTGATCTTTACCTCGCCATCTTCCCTGTAGGCAAGGTTCTCAATCTCCGAAAGATCAACATCTTCCCCTTCAAGGTACTCAACAAGTTTAGGAACACTATTAAGTGCTGAACCCACAACTCCATAATCTATAAACTCGTTAGACATCACGGCCTCTGGATAATGTTTCACAGCATGATTACCAACGACAATCGGAGCATCAAACCTGTCAGATATATCTCTGTACCAGTCAAGAGCAATATCTGCTGTATATGGTATAAGTAAACCTCCTATGAGATCCGGGTCGAAGTCCTCAATTTTTTCAAAAGCCTCTTCTCTAGAAAGCTTTTCGGCCTTCACGTCAACTACCTGGACCTCGTGACCCTCCTCTTTCAAAATAGAAGAAACGTAGAGAGGTCCCATCGGAGGATTGACCGCGAAGTTGTTACTTGTGAACCAGACGTTCTCCATGTGATCCTGGTGGTAGTAAGGAGTGTGGATAAGTGTTACTTTCATATTTTTTCCCTATTAATTTTTGTTATACTCCGTGTTTTTATCTTTTTCTTGCCTTTTAAAAACCTATACAATAAAATTTAAGGGAAAATCAAGCGATTTTTTCATAAAAAATATATCTGTCTACGCTTTATTATTTATGGTAAAGACATAAACTGTAATCATCGAAACCTCTCTCTTCAAATAACTGAAAAACTTCTAGCTCCTCTTCAAAAACAGGGATCATGTCATCGCATCCGCCTCTAAGCAAGATAGCCACCCGGTCAAAATCTTCGAAATCCGGCTGCTCATAATTTGTGTTCCTAACAGTCACGGTCGAAACTGAATAGGCAAGATCCGCTCTTCTGCTCCATATAACGTAATCACCCTCTAATTCTTCAAGTTCCTCAGAAAGTGCTTCCTCTGAGCTAAAATAATTGTAGGGTGTTGGTCGGAAAGTTGAAATAAAAAATAATGCTAAAACAGAAACAAAAAACAGAACCGGCAGAACACGGGAGTTACCTACTCTTTCAAAAAAATAACCGATCAGTTCAGAACCAAGATACATGGAAATAATCACGGCCGGGAGGATCAACCTGACAGGTTTTAACTGGGTATGAAATAATAGAGGGACATAATAAACCAGGAACAGACCTACTTTTTTGAAATCTTTCTTCCATAATCCATATATCAGTCCGGAGACACATAAAATGCTCAAGAAAATATAGATACCGTTAGAAAGCATAAGCTCTAAAACCTGGTTTTCCTGGAAAAAAACCAGGCCAGTGTCGTGGGCAACACCCTGTACGAAAAACAGCAGATAATAAAGCGGAACAAAGAAAACACCTGTCAAAAGAGATACGAGAACCGTTCTATTTCTAAAAGCTTTTAATATATTATCTGTACCTTTTTCTTCTAGAAAAACATAAACAAGAGGGAAAATCAGGAAAACATTCATTGGTTTAGACAGAACCGATGCAACGTACATCAAAACAGTAAAACCAAAAAAATTGTATTCTCTTGTTTCCCGGAACTCGTGTAAAAAACCGAAGAAAGCAAGGGCGAAAAAAACACTGAAAGCATGTGTCTCCATACTTTTAGATAGTTCTATATGAAGAGGAAAAAACGCTAAAAGCGTTACAAAAACGTAGGGAGTGAACTTCCTTTCCGAATATTTTTTTGAAACAAAAAAACCTAGAACCACGGATAAAGAACCAATAAACACGTTAAGATTTCTGGCAGCGGCGAAGGAAACTCCCTGTAAAGCATTGTATATAAAACCAACAAGAGAAACATAAATCGTGTAAGGCTTGTATACAGGTACACAATAAGAGAAACCTGTGGTGCAGAAACCGTACAAACCGGTTTCATGAATAGTGTTTGCTATTGCGGAGTACATGTAATTCGGATGATACGTGAAGTACTGTGCAAAAAACCTTATACCAAAACCCAGAAAGGTCAAAACAATCAAAAAAAACAGTAAAAACCTCACATTTCTAACATCCTTGATCTCATTCTTCAAAAAACTGAAAATAATATATGCAACTACCAGAAACAACAATACCGAAAAACTCGGTACAAGAAACCTGTAAACAGTTGACTCCACAATCCTGTTGACCCACATACCCCTAATGAAATAATTGAATAACTGATTTTTTTAAATAATTGCATCGGTTTTTTAGGAAAAAAACTTATTAAAACCAGTTAATCAAAAACTTACTGTATGGCAGATTTTTTGTTCAATATAATGGACAGGATTTTTTACAACACTCCTTTCTGGGCAGATTACGATGTTTATTTCTATATATTGATTTTGTGTGCGGTTGGCTTTGCTCTTTACATAAACTATGGAAAAATAGCAGGGTCATTGAAAGAGAAGAGAGGGAAGATAATTACAGCGATACTTCTTTTATCCATACTAACCGGAAGTTACATCCGTATCAGCAACATGTCGTTTGAATACAACTTTAACGACTCGACCTGGGAATATATACATGGTGCAAGGTATTTCTCGGAAACAGGAAGAATATTCAAATGTTATGGCCCTTCTTTCTACGAATGCGCCGGTCCAACACCTATATCACATCCAGCTTTGTTTAGTCTTTTACTGGGACTAATCTTTTCTTTACTGGGATATAATGCAGGTATAATTGTTTTAATTGCAGTTGCCGTCTCTATACTAACTATACCGTTTTCTTATTTCTCGATTAAAGAATTTCTTGAGAGCAAAAT
Organism: Candidatus Nanoanaerosalina halalkaliphila; assembly: GCA_022729335.1. Lineage (GTDB taxonomy): Archaea > Nanohalarchaeota > Nanosalinia > Nanosalinales > Nanoanaerosalinaceae > Nanoanaerosalina > Nanoanaerosalina halalkaliphila. The sequence goes on along the minus strand of JALDAE010000042.1, from coordinate 723 downwards.
AGCAGGGGGGATAGGTGCAGCAGGTTTATCTGTATTCCCCTTACACGCGATTCATTCCGGAAATCTTGACATGGCACTTTCGGTTTTCTCTGTGTTATCAATTTTCTTTGTTTTTTACGCTACCGGTTCCGTTTTAAAGGAAAGCTCGAAGAAAAACTGGATACTTTTAATGGCTTCATACCTCTTTGCGGTTAGTTTTAGATGGGAGCATCCGCTTTTAATCATTTTCTCGCTTGCAACTATATTTTTAACAAGAGATAAACCTGTCAAGTACTTCAAAAATCTTTTAAAAGAGAAATGGTTCTGGTTTTACGGGGTTATATTTTCAATACTAGCCGTTGCACCTCTCAAGGGAATATACACAGTCTGGTTCAGACAGGAATCTCTAGGAAGGAGTTTCACATGGGCTTTTTTCATGGAAAACCTCTCTCTGGCCTGGAAACTGCTTTCCAGCCTTTACTACTTACCCGGACTTGTTTTTATCTTGTTAATCCCTTTTGCTTTCAAGAAAAACTACAAGAAAGCAAGTGTCCTCACAGTATGGTGGCTCACATATATAGGGCTTTACGCTTTTTTCAGAAACGGTCTAACCGACAGGTATGTCATGAACTCCATACCTCCCCTGATAGTTATTGGCTGCATGGGGTTCAGTTATCTTATTGAAACAGAGTCATTGAAAAGAAGGAACAAAAAACAAATAATCACGGCTGTTTTTGTATTTAT
>JALDAE010000032.1 GCA_022729335.1 Candidatus Nanoanaerosalina halalkaliphila | reverse complement strand
CAGTGGATGGACCGGAGACATCACAACTTCTCGAAGCAGCACATCAGTATATATGGACAGCGACAAGTCCATAACAGCGAACTTTGTAAGAGAGGAACACGAGCTTGATATAAAGGTCAAGTGTGGATACGACGATCCTGAGGAAGGATCAGAATGTGGTTCTACAGAACCGGTTGAAGGAGTTCACACGTACGAACACGGAGAAGAAGTTACAGTGGAAGCAACTCCTGCTCAAGACTGGGAGTTCAGCTACTTCATGGGTGACTGCCACGGAGAAGAAACTAGCTGCACACTGACAATGGACGAGGACAAGGAAGTAATCGCCAGATTCAACGACGAACCACTTCCTGAAAACGATCTTACAATAGAAATTGAAGGACAGGGAGAGACAAAACCACCAGCAGGTACATACACTTACAAACAGGGAGAAGAAGTAAAACTGGAAGCTTATCCTGATGATGGATGGCTTTTCGATGGATGGACAGGAGACATAGTGGATGAAAGCGAAGAAGTTTATGTGACAGTTGACGAAGACAAGACAGTAACGGCGAACTTTGTGGAGGACGATGTTGATCAGTACTCCCTAGAGATTTCGGTAATGCAGGGTGAGGGATCAACAAGTCCTGAAGAAGGAATTCACTACTACGACGCAGGTGAAACAGTTGATGTAACGGCATATCCTGCCAGCGGATACAGGTTCATTGCCTGGAGCGGAGATGTCGAGGATCAGAGCGAAGAGATAACAGTGACGATGGATTCCGACAAGAAATTAGACGCGTACTTTGCATCAGAACTTGAACCTTTCGTAAAGACCGATGGTTATTACGATGTGACAGAGTCATCAGCAATTCTCAGAGGAGAACTACTTGACCTAGCAGGTGAAGAAAGTGTTAATGTGTTTTTCAATTACAGAGAAGAGGGCAGTGCTGATTGGGAATCAACAACACCTGAAACAAGAGAGTCACAGGGATACTTCGAGGAAACAATTGACAGCCTTCAGCCGAACACAGACTACGAGTTCAAGGCAGTTGTAGGATGGAACGGACAGGAAAGAACAGGATCAGTAATGACGTTCACAACTGAAGAAGAAGATGAACCTGATCCTGATGAACCAAGAAGAACGGGTGGAAGGTCTATTTTCAGGGAAGAACCTGAAGAACCCGATCCGGAGGAACCTGATCCTGATGCGCCTGAACCAACTGCAAATGCTGGTTACAGCAGAAGAGGAGTAGTTGGCGAGACCGTGAACTTTTATGGAACAGGAAGCGTAGAAGAAGGAGAGATAGTTGAGTACAGATGGGATTTCAACAATGACGGTTACTGGGAGTACAAGGATTCGAATGATGGACAGGCAACACATATCTACGAAGAAGCTGGTCACTACACCGCAGTTTTCGAGGTTGAGACAGATGCTGGCCAGACTGCAAGTGACACGGTATCAGTCGAGATAGCTGAAGACGAACACGTGTTCGAACCTGACGAGGACACTTTCATGATAGGAGATCAGTCGTTCAACTACAGTTACAACTCTGAACTCGATATGACAAGAGTTGAATTTGAAGTAAAGAACGATCACGACAGTGAAAAAGTAATGGAGGCAACTCTTGACCTTGAGAACTCAGATGTCTTGGCCGAAAAGATGGAGAACCCTCTTGAGTTCATACCAACACCTGATGAGATAGATAACTACGAGGTTTACTGGAGAGAAAGACTCGCACCAAATGAGACCTTCGAGATGGCTATCGAGGCAGAAGGAAGGATAGACATGAACGAATTCGAGAAGATGGAGTTCTCCAGTACGATGAGAGACCCAGGTTTCTTCGAGGGACCTGTAGGTTACATCACTAGAACAGTCGGAAGACCTCTGTTCTGGATAGTGGCTCTAATAGCTGCTATTATACTGCTTCTCCTTGACAAAAGCAGGAGAAGGAGATTCAGAAAGAAATTGAGGTCGACCAAACCGATGAAAAAAATCACAGCGTTTTTGAATGAGAAACTGGATTTAGGAGATGTTGAAAGAGACAGGGATGAAAAAGGAAGATTCGTAAAGGAATCAGAGGAGAAAAAAGAAAAGAGGAAGAAGATCAAGGAAAAAGTAAAGAAGGGAGCAAAGACGGAAGACAGCGATAAATCGGATTCATCCGATGAAAAAGAATCGGATGAGAACTAATTTACTTTCGGTCCTCTAGAGTTCCCTCTACATAGGACCATTTTCCTTTTCTTATTTTTACTTCAATACTTTCTCCAGGTTCAAGGTCTTTTTGTACCACGATAGGTGTGTAGTACTTGTCTCTTGCAATGACTGAACCCGGCTTACCTTTTTCTATTACAGTTGCATCAACCGTTTTTCCGACTCTTTTCCTCCTCATTTCTCCGCATATCCTGTTTCTGAGCTCGGTGATTCTTTTCGATCTCTTTTTTGAGTCGTTGTGAGAAGGATGTTTCATCTCTGCTGCCTCAGTACCCGGTCTCTCGGAATACCTTGTTATGTTGATTATGTCCGGCTTGGTTCTTTCAAGTATATTTACGGTTTTCTCGAACTCTTTCTCTGTCTCTCCAGGGAAACCGGTTATTACGTCTGTAGATACCGTTGCACCGATTTCTTCTCTAGCAGTTTCGACGAATTTTTCGAATATTTCTGGTTCGTAACCCCTCTTCATTTTTTCCAGGACTTTTTTCGAACCCGACTGTACAGGTATGTGCAGAAAGTTGTAGAAACACGGGTCTCTCATCTCCTCAACCACTTCATCAAAAAAATCCTTCACTGATCTGGGGTTCATCATCCCGACACGTACATTGAAATCTCCTTCTATCTCAGAGATTTTTGAAAGCAACGAGGGAAGATCCGTCCCGATATCTTTTCCGTAGTCGCCCGTGTCTTGAGCTGTGAGCCTTATCTCCTTTGCTCCTTGATCCACCATGCTCCGTATTTTTTCAAGTATGTTTTTCTCTGGGAAACTTGTCAGTGATCCCCTTGCGTATTTCGTGATGCAGTAGGCGCAGTTACCCAAACATCCCTCGGCTATCTGTATCCTTCCAACCACTCCATTGATCTTCGAGGGAGCTTCTTTTTTCTCCAGTGGTTCCTCGTCAAAAAACTCGGTGATCCTTCCGGGTTCATCTGGTGTGAATATCTTGATGCTCTCATCTATTTCCTTTATCTTTTTTCTTCCCGTGGCCGAGAGACAACCCGAAACAACTAGATCGCATCCGGTTTCTGAAAGTTCCTTTATCCTGTTCAGCATCCGGTTCTCGGTTTTACCTATTACTATACAGGTGTTTATAACTGATACGTCTGATTCTCGAGGGTCACTAACGGTTTTATGACCTCTTTCCTCAATGATACCTTTCATAAGATCCGTGTCGGCCCTGTTCGAGGTGCAACCGTAGGTCTCGAAATAAAACTTCATTCTCTTTTAAGAGTTGGTTTCCTATTTTTTTAATAAGTGGCCGGTTTGAGAAAAAGAAAGGAAAGGTTTGTTGATGGTATTCAGCCATCAACTTTCTTTCAGGTTCAACTCGTCTCCCGCTATGGTTCTGGTCGGATAAGGTATATCGATTCCTTCACTGTCGAATCTTTCCTTGACCTTTTTCAGAACCTTTTCTCTTGTCTTCACAAAATCGGCTCTTTTAGGATGGTCTATCCAGTACCTTGCCTTGAAATCGATAGAAGAATCCCCGAGAGACACAAGTTTCACATCCGGAGCCGGATCCTCTGCGATCATATCTGAGTCATCCAGAATTTCTTTAACTATCTTCTTTGCTTTATCCATATCGCTATCGTAACCTATCCCGATATCCAGAGTCACTCTCACGTTTTTACCATCAACAGGGTTTTTTACGGTGTTGTTCGCCAGTTCATCGTTTGGAACGGTTAGTTTTTCCTTGTTGAATGTCTGTACGGTTGTGGTTCTAAGACCGATGTCCTCCACTATTCCCTGGTTACCGTTCCATTCGATCCAGTCACCTATCTCGAAGGGTTCGTCCATGATTATGAATATGCCTGAAACAACTGAGTTGATCGAATCTTTCATCGCAAAACCTATAGCGACTGTACCACCCGCTATTACAGCTCCAAGCGATGTAAGAACTCCTTCGTAGCCACCGGCAGTTAGACCTGCGGCCAGTCCGACAATTATTGTCAGGTACAGCGCTATCTTTGAGAAAAGATTGGCCATCGCACGGCTTTTTTTGGAGAGTATTTTTCTTGTAACTGGTTTTACGAGTATCTTTCCTACAAGGTAGAAACCTATTGTTATTACGATAAAGGTCAGCAGGTTTACGGACCATTGGGGTATTTCGGTCTCCAACATAGTGAATCATTATTTGTATTTTATAACTAAAAGTGTTGGCTGGAGAAATCTTGGTATGGGGATGCCCGGATTTGAACCGGGATCGATCGCTTTCCCCTGTTTTTTATATCATCGCGTATTTTTACGCTCATATTTCCAGATAAGTGTTCTGGAGGCGATCAGGATGCCTGGTTACCCCACATCCCCTTGTAACAAAGTCTTTTTGTTGGTACAGTTATTTAAATCCTAACTCTGTTTTAAAAATCAAGACTTGGAAAACGGTTTAGAAACCTTTAGGCCACAGTATGTTAACTACCTAAGAATAACAAAGGTTTATAAATGTTGTTTTTTAATCCTATTTTAGGTGATAAAAATTACTGTTATGAAATACATGAGGGATACATTTGACACCATCAAAGATGGTGGCAAGGCAGTTAAAGCAGCTGCAGGCACAGCTATTGGGACCGGAGCTATCTTATATGCTCTTTCCGGACAACCGGCTGAAGCTAATTCCCAGGAACCTGACCCGGTAAACGAAGAAGTCAAACAGGAAGAGGTAGTCGAGGAAGACTACATGGAGGACATAGGAGCTGATCTAGATATCAATATTAGCAGAGTTTCCACGGACATGGATCTGGACACATCAGGATTCATGCACAGATACGTGGAGTCCTTCGAAGACGAGCCACTTGACCTTGATTATTCTCCAGAAGAACCTGGACTGGAAATCCTGGTAAGCCTTTCCGCAGAAGTTTACGAATCAGAAACCGATAACGGAAATCTTTCTGCTGGTGTCTACGGAGAGTTCGGTCCAAACACAAGCTACACTGCAGAAGACTCAAGAAACATAAGAGATATCGAAATGGGCTTTCCTGAAAAAATGGATGCTTACGTGAATACTGAAACCGATGTAGATGTTAGTAATGTCACATTAGGAGCAGAACTAAGCTACAAGCCTGATGAAGACGATAACAGTTTGCTACACAAGCTTTCGATGAGAGCGGGAGCAAACAGGAAATCAGTGGACATCGATGAAAAACAGATCACAGAGTTTTACGATTCAGAGCTAAGTGCTGAAGAAAACACAAGTCTCAGCGGAAGTGGCTGGGGTTACAAGCTAAGCGGACAGGCAAAAGCAACGCTTATGGATGATCTAGGAGAAAATGACCAGGGATCTGTTTATGCCGTGCTTGGAGCAGCTCATTCAGGACAGACAGTGCCTGTTGATGGTTCAGTTAACAGAGTGATCGATTCTTACGGTACAGAGAGAGAACTTGAAGAGGACTACGACACAGAAGCGGATATGAGTCAGACAGAAATCAGATTCGGTATTGGAGGAAGCTTCTGAGCTTTTTCCAATTTTTTTATTCTTTTTCTAAAAAAATAAAAAAGTATAAGAGGAGGTTTTAGACTCCTCTATAGCTATGTGGCGTTTCTGCCCTGGAAAATTTTCTTGACGTATATTCCTGCAAATAGCACTATCAGTCCAAGTAATATCAGACCGTCAGCTATCAGGAACTCCATCGCTGTTGTTGCGTTGTCGTGCATTGGCCCTCCAACTGTCATGATTCCTAAAGCAATTGCCATCAGTCCGAATTTCAGTCTTGTTGTTCCTTCGGCCTTGAATGCCTGGTAGCCGAAGTAGATAAGACCGAAAACGATCCAGTTCAGTATCACTATGATACCGATCATAGGACCTATCGGACCGACCACATCCATCCTTGTGATAAGAACCTCTTCAATAAATCCTACAGGTACTGAAGAGGCCTCTATGGAATTCAGTGTCCAGAAATGGAAGTTGGTGAACCATGCTACTGCTCCGTATACAAGGTTGAATCCCACTGCGTACTTCTTGTACTTCGGAAATGAAATACTGAATGGTACCTGTATGAAGTATGCAAGTGAGACGTAAAGGAATGGCCTTGCCATGATGTAGAAGGCTCCCTGCTGTACCGGATCGAGCTCTGTCATCACTAGCATCGGAAGACCGTTCATCAGCATGAACCCTGAGAATATCAGGAAGAATCTCTGGAAATAAAACAGAGATTTAATTCCCTTCTTCTCGTATCCCTTTTTAACCCTGTAATAACATGCGAAGCTGACCAGCGCCAAGAAAATATGTAGCAGATAGGTCAGTGAGTAGTTCGGTAAAATCTGTATCACCGTAAAAAAGTAGATTTGGCCTGTTTATTAATTTTATCTTTTACACATGTAAATACGATATATTTGGTCAAGATACAAAAAAGAAAAAGGAAAGGGCGATAAAATACCCTTTGGTTATTCGCCGTTCAGAAGTTCGTTGTATAGATCTATCCAGTCCTCCATCTGTCTAGTGATCAAGAAGTTTTCTCTGACAATTTCTTTTCCTTTTTTGCCCATTTTATCTCTTTTTCCAGGGTTCTTAATAAGCTCAACTACTTTTTCTGCAGCTTCCTGGTTGCTTTCGACCAGGTAACCGTTTTCGCCGTCATTTATTTGTAGAGGTATACCTCCTGCGTGTGTTCCTATCACAGGTGTTTCTTTCCAAAGTGCTTCGGATACGGTGAGTGCGAAACCTTCCTTGATCGATTTCTGAAGTATCACATCCGCTTCTCTCTGAATGGCGTTGACGAGTACTTCGTTTGTTTCTGCAATTGCTGTAACGTCTTCGTATTTTTCGGCTTTTTTCTTTACTTTCTCGAACATCTCAGGTCCTTCCGGGTCATCTGAGGCTATGTTACCCAGCAGAATAAGCTTACAGTCGATCTCCTTGTTAGCCTCTTTCCAGACATCTATGACTCCCAGAGGATCTTTCCATTTGTCGAACCTGCCTATCTGAGCAATTATAGGTTTGTCCCTATCAATACCTGCCTTGTGCAAGTATTTGGAGATTGTTTTCTGGTCCAGAGGTTTGTTAATAGTATTCAGTGGATCTATCGAAGGAGGAACTTCTTTCTGAGGTGGCTCTATGTCTTTTATTTTCTGCGTGGTTACCACGTGATCGTATTTGTCTATAAACTGCTTTAAATAGTTGAAAGCGACAGGATTAGGGTTTTCCATGTCTATGTGACATCTCCAGACCCATTTCTGATTGTTGACGTCTCTCGTGTTTATCCTGATAAGAGGCTGAGGATCGTGTATCACCACAAGATCGTGTTTTTCGAAGTGATCGATCTTGGAATTGAACTCACCCCACTGCCGGTAAAGCTTTTTCTTTATATCCGTCAGGTTGATTTCTCCGCCCTGCAGAGCATTGTGGAAAGATTTCGTCACATGGAAAAAATCTTCGGATCCTTTGTGTATTCTCCATCCAACATCTATACCCAGATCATTCATTAGTGGAACAATCGATAGCAGAAGACCTGCAACGCCTCCTCCATTGCTTGTGGAGTTAACGTTGACGATGTGTTTGTCCTCAAGTTTTTCGGCTTTTTCCTCAAGCCTATCTATTATTTCGTCTCCAACGACTTCCCGGTAGTCCTCTATATGCTTTCCTACTCCCATGGGCAACAGCTCCTGTAAAGAAATATTGTTGTCTCTGTAAAAATAATTTTCCAAAGAAAAAAATAGGGAAATGGGTTTTTATGTGAACCCCATCTCGATCAAGGCCTGGTCGTACTCGTTGAACTCTTCTTTTGGAACTTCTTCGCTGTCCGCCTGAATCGTAACCTGAATTTTATTTCTGCCTCCTCTGTTTCTTGAGTTGTAGATCAAACCGAATCTTGAGCTCTGCTCGATATTTCTGTAGTCAAAACTGGCATGTATTTCCAGTTCATCAGACTGGTAAACCAATAATTCTGAGATATTATCGAGCTTTGGAGAGTTTTCGTATCGGATGTCTTCTTCGTCTATGAAATCGTAAATAGGTGTTTCTTTGTCCAGATCTCTATCGTACTTCTCTGTTAAATTGTCGAATTCTTCCTCAACTTCTCTGATTATGGATAATGTTTCTTCAGGCTGGTAAAAACTTTTTTTGTAAAAATCTGATACCTTTCTGTCTATCTCTGGTTTTCTTTTTTTCCTGAGAGTAAACCTTATTTCCTTCACGTTTTCCAAATTGTTTTTGTTGTACATAGATACTT
>JALDAE010000043.1 GCA_022729335.1 Candidatus Nanoanaerosalina halalkaliphila | reverse complement strand
CTGGTTACAGGTGAAGGCGAGCTTTTAAGAGCTGATGAAACAGCTTATCTTGTTCTTGAAAGGATGCTGAAAGATCAAAAAGGAGACGTAGTTGCCAACGTTGAGTGCTCAAGGAGAATAGAGGATGTATCCAAAAAACACGGATGTGACGTCGAACGTGTGAGAGTAGGACACACATATCTTTTCAAGGCAATAAGAGATATGGATGCTGTTTTCGGTGTGGAGAGAGCAGGCCATTTCGCAGTTCCCGAGATTTTCCCACTTGATGACGGTGTCTCGGCATCCGCTTACTTCGCATCCAAGGTCTCTGAATTTGAAAGCATAGAAGAAAAACTTGAGGAGATGCCTGAGTACTTCGGCGACAGAATCCCTTTCAAATGTCCTGACTCAAAAAAGTTTGAAGTGGTTGAAAAAATGAAGAAAAAATTGACAGAGGAATACTCCGATACAAGTACTGTTGACGGGGTCAGAGTTGAACTCGATAACGGATGGGTACTTGTTAGAGCTTCCAACACTTCTCCAAAGATAAGAATTACTATGGAAGCCGAAACAGAGGAAGACTACAAGCAGTTAAAAACAGAGTTTTCAGAAAAACTTGAAAAAACTATTGAAGAAGTTACAGGCTAATAATGGGAGAGAAAGAGAGAAAAGTAGTTGACTGGATGGATACAGATTTCCTGGAAAGAGAATCCGATGCTGTAAAGGGAGAAAACGGGAAAGTAGGTGTACTGGGAGGAAACAAAAAATACATTTCCACGCCGACAATAGTTGGTATTGGAGCATCAAGAAGCGGTTCCGATCTAGTGAAAATCATTTCCAATAGAGACTCCAACAGAGCTGCAGCTTTTTCACAAAAATCCTTTCTGACAGCAGACATAGGAAGCTTCTCAATGGAAAACCTCGATGATATTCTGGCAGAGGTAGAAGGATGCACATCCATTGTCGTTGGAAACGGAACAACTAAGGATGAAGATATAAGAGAAACCCTTTTAGAGGTTTTAAAAAGAACTGAAATGCCTGCTGTAATAGATGCGGATATGCTTGTACAGGATTTAACCAAAATAGATTTCAGTGATAGGAAAGTTGTTTTGACACCTCATGAGAAAGAGTTTGAGAGATTATACGAGAAGGTGGAGGGATATCTTGCGGCTATAAAGGAAAAAGTCAAGAAAGCTGCAAGGATATATGATGCTACAGTGGTTCTGAAACGTGATTATGATATTATAAGCGATGGTAACACTGTTTTCACAAATTTTACAGGCACTCCTCACCTGGCGAAGGGAGGTACGGGCGATATCCTAGCAGGGATGACAGGTTATCTGGTGTCAAAGACAAAACCTCTCAAAGCTTGCTGTCTAGCAACCTATGTCCTTGGCAAGGCAGGGGAAAAAGTTCACCAGGTCAAAGGCCCTGGTTTCAATCTGGAGGAGTTAGGGGAACAGGTATCAGTTCAGATGAAAGAGTTCTAAATTTTTAATCTACATTTCTCCAATTTTTTCAGGGCTATTGCACCTGAGCCCAGAAGAATATTGTTCTCGCCAAGTTCAGTTACTCTTAACTCCGGCATGTTTTCCTGATACACATATGTAAACTCGTTTTTTCTTGGAGGGTTTTCCAGTAATTCTTTTATCTTTCCAAAGACCACTTCGGTTGATTTCAATACGGGTGTACCCCCGAAAACTATAGTTCCTGGCTGGTAACTATTTATGATCTGTCCAACGCCAACCGCATTGTAATAAGCCGATTTCTCTATCACCTCCACAAACTGTTTTTCTCCTCTCTCGGCTGCATCATATATTTCCTTTGCACTGAATTTCTTGCCAATCTTTTTCTCCGCCAGGTTTACAACACCGTTTCCCGATCCATATGTCTCCCAGTGACCACGTCCTCCACAGCCGCATTCAAAGCCGTTTCTTTTAACAACGTTGTGACCTATCTCAGGAGCCTGACCGGTTTCACCAGAGAAAATTTCTTCTTTCTCTCTATCATATAAACCTAGCCCTATACCGCTGCTGATAGTCAGATAACCGATGTAACGTGAATCCGTTTCTTTTCCATGCCCAAAAAGAACCTCGGCCAAGACACCTGCATTAACATCGTTCTCCACATACACGGGTTTGTTAAATTTCTCCTTGATCTTTCTTCCAAGAGGGATGCTGTCTTTCTCAAAGGGAAGGTTCGGTGGTGTTACTTCTCCCTTTTCAAAGTCCCATTTCCCAGCCGATACAACACCTATAGCATCTATATCTTCAATATCTTCTTCCGAGTTATCAAGAGTTTTTTCAAGGTTCTCCAGAACATCTTGTATGTATTCTTCCTTGGAACCTTGATCGATTTTTTTCTTGTTGATGGATCTTATCTCCCGGGAACCCCTCTCTATTATCCCTGACAGGAAGGTGCTTCCCCCTGTCTCGAATCCAAGTACTTTTTCTCCCATGTCCTAAAATGTTTTTTACCTCTACAAAAATGTTACACCCCTGAAGACAGGGAAAAACAGGCACTGTTTAAAAAAATAGGAAGGAAAAATTATTTGGAACTGAGATGAAGGTAGATGAACTTGATATACCCGAGTACCTGAAGGAAAGGATTACTGAAAAAGGTATAACAGATCTCAACCCTCCTCAGGAGAAAGCGATAGATGAAGGAGTCCTTGAAGGCGAGAGCATGATTGTTTCCTCGCCCACAGCTTCTGGAAAAACACTTGTCGCAACTTTTGCGATATCAAAGGTTCTTGAAAAGGACAAAAAAGCTATATACCTTGTTCCTCTAAAGGCACTTGCATCGGAAAAATACAGGAGCTACCAGAAACTTTTCGGGGACAAGCACAACGTTTCGATAAGTATAGGTGACAAGGATTCCTCGGGATCAGGACTTTCAACGAAAGACCTTATCATAATGACGGTTGAGAAGCTTGACGCTATACTGAGGCATAATCCTTCATGGATAAAAGATGTTGAACTCGTTGTGGAGGATGAGATACATCTTTTGAACTCCAAAAACAGGGGTCCAACCCTTGAGGTTACATTGACAAGGTTGAGGGAGTTGATGCGTTTTCAGTTGCTCGGTCTCTCCGCAACAATTAACAACAGTGACGAACTGGCTGATTGGCTTGACTCAACGCTTGTCGAGTCCGACTACAGACCTGTTGATCTGAAGGAGGGTGTCTACTGGGACGGAGAGATAGAGTTCTACAAGAACAAGGACGAGATAGAGAAACCTTCTTCTGAAAATGATAGTCCCTTCAAAAAAGGTACAGAGAAGCTCGAGGAGGAGAGGTTCGAGGAGAAGATCGAAACTGAGGAGCAATCCATAAAAACAGAAAACGGCAAGGCAACGCTGGATCTTTTCGAGGACGCTCTTGATAATAACAAACAAACAATAAATTTTGTTAATTCTCGTAAAAGTGCTGAGGCAGAAGCCGAGAAAATTGGCAAGATCTGTAAAACAAAGCTGGACCGAAAAGAAAAGAAAAAACTGGAGGAGCTGTCGGAAGATGTAAGGAATGTTCTGGGAAGCCCTACAAAACAGTGCAAGAGACTTTCCAGGTGCGTCAAGAACGGTTCCGCTTTTCACCATGCCGGTTTAACTTCACAGCAGAGAAAGATGATCGAGGAGGCCTTCAGGGAGGACACAATCAAAAGCGTTTCCGCTACACCCACGCTTGCTGCGGGAGTTTCTTTACCGGCCTACAGGATAATTGTCAGAGATCTAAAAAGGTACACTGATTCCGGACTTAATTTCATACCTGTTCTGGAGTACAAACAGATGGCTGGCAGGGCCGGAAGACCCGAACATCACTCCGAAGGCCAGGCAGTATGTGTCGCCAAGAACAAGTCCATGAAAACCGAGATAAGGGACAGGTACATCCTGGGTGAGTCGGAGGATATCTACTCGAAACTGGCAGTTGAACCTGTTCTGCGGATGCACACGCTATCACTTATAGCTACAGGTTTTGTCGAGGATTTTGACCAGCTTAAATCGTTTTTCTCCAGGACTTTTTATGCTCACCAGTACGGAAATACTAGCAAGATAAATGAAAAGCTTTTGAAGGTATCGGAGAAACTTGAGGAGTACGACTTCATACACATACTGGATGACAACAGCTTTAAACCTACAAGACTTGGAAGGAGGATAGCCGAGCTATATATTGATCCCGAGACAGCTTACCACTTTATAGACTGCATCGAATCGGGAAGAGGATCCAATCGTTCTATTTCTCTCCTCACTATGATATGCCAGACAGTTGAGATGAAGCCGTTCCTACGTGTAAAGAACAAGGAGATAGCGGATCTTGAGGATATACTGGGCAAGCAGGAACAGGAACTTTTCCAGAGACCTCCCGATCCCTGGGATCCAAGTTATGAATCGTTTCTCGAGTCGTTCAAAACAGCTCTTATGCTCCAGTCATGGATAGAAGAGATGGATGAAGACGATATGATGGAGAGATTTGGTGTGACTCCGGGAGGTATACGGGCCAAGGTCAACAATGCCGACTGGTTACTTTATTCTATAGAAGAGCTTTCTAATCTGAAGGGATGGGAAGATATCCAAGAAGACATCAGGAAGCTTAGAACTAGAGTCCAGCACGGTATCGGGGAAGAGCTTGTGAAGCTTGTAAGGTTCAAACACATCGGGAGGGTAAGAGCAAGAAGGCTTCACAAGAACGGTATAAGGACCAGCTCCGATATAAGGGATGCGGGCTTCACAAAGCTCAAGAAACTGATCGGAAGGAAAACCGCCAAAAAACTCAAGGAGCAGGTTGGACAGGAGAACGTTTTCGACAAGGAAAACATCATGGATTACTTCTGAATTTTCAGTGTTTCTTGCTCTGGTGGATGTGAAGACCTCTTTGAGTATCAAAACTTCTGCCACATTCTTCACAAACGTTTTTATCTTTATCAGGTTCTTTTACAGCTGTTTTTTGGGATTCTTCACATTTCCTAAGGTGCTTCTTCCATCCTATATAGGTGTTAAATGTTTTTCCGCATTCGCATTTGTAAATTTCTTTTTCTTCTGATTCTTCTTCAGGACTATAAGAGCACTCGGGACAGTTCTCGAGCTCTTCATTGTACATCGAACCACATACAGAACATTCGATTTGACTTTTTTCTTCAACCAGGAAAACAACGATGAATCCATATATCAATGGCCCCAGAAAGGGAATTAATACTACAAGTGCTAGGAAAGCAATTTTCTGTTCTGTAGAAAAGTCTCTGTAAGCCATATCTGCGATTATAAGTATAAGAATACCTAGCTGAATGAAAATTAGTAGGAATATCTCCTCTGTCATGTGGAATTGTGTAATTTCGTTCAAAAAGTTGTGTAGCCAACCTGTCTCCATAACATGATAAAGAGAATACCTATAATTTAAAACTTGTCGGTCAGAATTTATTTGTTTATGAGAACACCAGCTCTTGTCGTCAACT